>NZ_CP042909.1:1500000-1763258 GCF_012317585.1 Thermosulfurimonas marina | reverse complement strand
GGCCGGAGACGATGTCCTCTCCCTGGTTGCCCGGAGTGTAATCTCCCCAGAGGGCCAGGCGGGAAAGCTTGCCGTAAGGAGGAGCGGTAAAGAGCACCCCGGTTCCAGAGTCCACTCCCCGGTTGCCGAAGGTCATGACTTGCACGATGACCGCCGTCCCCCAGTCCTCAGAAAGTCCCATAATCTCCCGATAGACCCGGGCCTTGCGGGCGTTCCAGGAATCAAAGATAAGGTCCACGGCTCGAGCCAGCTGCTCCCAAGGATCATCAGGAATGGTGATCCCATGACTTTCTACCAGTTTGCGATAGAGAAGGGCCAGCTCCCGCATCTCCTCTCCGGAGAATTCCCGTTTCTTTTTGACTCCGTAGAGGCGCTTGTGGGCCCGCATGAGCTGGTTGAAGAGCTCGCGTTCTAGGCCCTGGGCCATGGCCCAGCTCTGCACAAACCTCCGGTAAGTATCCCAGGCAAACCAGAGATTGCCTGTGCGCTCGGCCAGGCCTTCAATGATCTCCGGGGTGGAGCCCAGGTTTAAGATGGTGGACATCATGCCCGGCATGGTAATGGCCGCCCCACTGCGCACCGAAAGAAAAAGAGGGTTCGTGGGATCCCCGAAACGGCGCCCGGTACGCTCCTCCAGGACCCGTACCTGTTTTTCGATGCGCGAAAGGAGATCCTGATAGGCCTCGCGATACCGGCGGATCACCGGGCGACAGCGGAAGACCTCCGTGGTGATCACAAAGCCCGGAGGCACCGGTAGTTTCTCCTCTACCAGGAGGAGGAGATTGTAGGCCTTGTTGCCCAGATGAATGAGGTCTCGGGTAAGGGGGTTGGGATTTTCAAGGTCAGAGAGGGCCCTTTCGGGGTCATAGCTCATGAGAAGATCCAGATCCCGAGGATTGAGCCGTTCCCGCTGTTTGAGGAGGATCTGATAGATCCGGGTAACAAAGTTGTCCAGGGACTGAAGGACGAAGGAAGAGGCCACCAGGTCTCGAGTAAAGTTTTCGGTCACCCGATGGATGAACTCTTCCTGGGAAAGTCTGGCCGTCCCCCTACGGTAGCGGGGAAGGAGCTGTCTCCGAGGAATCTGCCGGAGGACGATCCCCAGATTCTCCACGTGAGGACTTACGTAATAGGTCTTGATGATGTGTTTGACTCCCTCAAGGAGACCCCGGAAGACATCCAGATACTGGGTGTAAGTAAAGGACCCCATACGCAGGGATACTTCCAAGAACTGCAGATAAAGATCGAATTTCTTGGAGGTGATCCCCTCGATCTCCAAGGCCTTGCGGAAAAGTTCCAGATATTTGAGGATCTTAAAGAAAGTAGCCCGGGTGATAAAAGGAGGGTCACAGGTCTGGGATAACTCCTCGAAATAATTCCGGGCCAGGGCCTCCAGGCGGAAACTCAGCCCCAGGGCGTCGAACTTCTTCTCGTGATAGCGTCCGTACATGGAGGGAATATCGGCGGCAATATGCCGTTTGAGATAGATATCCTCGCGGGCCGGAAATTTTTCCGGGGAAAGAATAATGTCCCGAAGATAGCCCAGATAGTCCAAAAGGGCCTTGAGGCGTTTTTCCAAGCGGGGATCTTCCAGGGCCTTGAGGAGTTCGTCGGTACCCTCAAAACCTAAAAGCTTGGCCCTAAAGAGGTGTTCTTGAAGATCCTCCACCGAAAAACTGTATTTTTCATGCTCCAGTTGGTACATCTCGCAGAGGAGAAGCACCCGGCGCCTTTCCGTCTCTGAGACCGGGGCCTCCGCCAACACCCGACGGATCTCTTCCAGGTCCTTCTCCAGAAGACTCTCCGGCTCGCGGATCCCCAGGGCGGAAAAGAGATACTGGGTGGCCCGATGGGCCTCCTGGGTGAGCTCGGAGTCCGGAGAGAGGCTTTCCCAGAGTTCCGGGGGCAGATAGGGCTTGAGCGGGCGCTTGTCCAGGGTGAGCCAGTAGCGAAAGATGGCCCCGATGAAATCCACGATGAGGTTCGAACTTTCCACGTGGCTCTGCTTGCGGAGAAAGTGGATCAGTGGATCCCGGCGCTGATAGATCTCATCGATCTCCGTGGAGACGTCCCGCAGGCGGCCCTCGGCCCCGATTTCGTTGAAATAGACCGGAAGGAGACGACAGAACTGTTTTACCAGATTATAGACCGGGGCGATATCGGCGTTGAGCAGTCGGGTTACATCTTTCTGAAAAAGATCGGTATCTCGAATACAGGTCCCGGCCAACTTGAGATTAATGATAAGGGCGGAAAGGAGGGTCACGCACCACTTGGGATTCTTTTCAAAGATCTCTAGCCAGACCCGGATGTTTAGAAGATGGGCCGGATTGCAGAGGACGTGCCATTCCTGGTCCACCCCGCGAATCTCCGGATACTGGAAGCCAAACTTGACCACTTCTTCCACAAATACTTCGGCCAGATGCGGATCCCCCCGCTCTAGGATCTCAAAGCCCAGATTTTTAATGCACTGAAGGGCAGTCCAAGGAAAGAGCCGGACCTTTCCCTTTAAGATCTCGAAGGTCCGCACCACAAAACGATCCAATTCTTCTGGGGGCTCTTTCCGGATGAGCTCCACCAGGGCCTGATTGATCTCTCGCAGGATCTCTTCGTGGATTAGGGAAAGCACCGGATTTTCCGCCATGCGGAAGAGAAAAAGAAGACGCAGATCCTCCTCTCCCGAGGGGGCCAAAGCCGCAATCTTGGACGGAATCTCCCGAAAGGCCCGGATGAGCTCTAGGTGATCCGGAAGCTTAAGGAGTTCCTCGAGGGGGGGATTGCTTTCAAGTCTCTTGAGATAAGACCGAAGGGTCCGGTGGGAGACGGGCTTTACCCATTCGGAGTAACCTGAAAGGCCGGGAAAATAGCGGGCCGGGTCTACAGTCCGCAACCAGCGCTGATAGGTCATGCGCAGGGCCTTGATCAGAAGGGTACGGAGGTTCTCCGGAGGGGGCTCGGGGCTATAGCGGAGATATTTTTCGGCCAGGCGTCTAAAAGAACAGTAACTTTCCAAAAAGACCTCCCAGCGCTCTTCCGGCAGCCCCTCCAAGGCCCCAAAGATCTCCGAGAGAACCGGCACATACCGGGACCAGTCCTCTGGAGAAAGGCACTCGAAGGTCTTCTCCAGCACGGAAAAGAGGCCCTCGGCGGCCTGAGCCCAGAGTTCTTTCTTCTTTTCCCCAAAGCCCCAGAAAAAGATCTCGCAGATTACCCAAAGGGCCTGAGGACCTCTTTCGTGGCGCAGGATTACCCGCAAGTTTTTGAGGGCCAAAGAACGCAGATCCGCCAGGACTAAGCGGAGATTACGGTAGGGATGATGGGCCTCACGCAGGAGCTCTTCGACCTGTTTCTCCAGGCCCCGATAACCCGAGACGGCCTCCAAGAGAACCAGATGACGTTCATCCGGGCGCACCTCCCGGACGGCCGTCTCGGCTAGATTGGCCAAAAGGGCTTTGGAAGTAAACCCGGGCATAGTCTCGATAATCGGGCTACATCTCCTTAGAGGCCATGTAAAGGATGAGGTCTAGCACCCGATTGGAATAACCCCATTCGTTGTCGTACCAGGCTATCACCTTTACCATGTACCCCTCGATCACCTTGGTGCAGAGCCCATCCACCACGGCCGAATGGGGATCTCCCAGAAGGTCCTGGGAGACCAAAGGTTCCTCGATATAACCCAGATACCGGCTCTGGGCCTCTTTGAAGGCCTGATTGACCTCCGGCACACTGGTCTCTTTTTCCACTTCCACCACCAGGTCTACCAGGGAGACATCCGGAGTGGGCACCCGCACGGCCATCCCGTCAATCTTTCCCTGGAGCTCGGGAAGCACCCTTCCCACAGCTACCGCGGCCCCGGTCTTGGTGGGAATCATGTTGAGGGCCGCCGCCCGGGCCCGTCGGAGATCCTTGTGGGGGAGATCCAGAATGCGCTGATCGTTGGTATAGGCGTGCACGGTGGTCATAAGTCCCCGCTTGACCCCGAAACGATCCAGAAGGACCTTGAGGACCGGGGCCAGACAGTTGGTGGTACAGGAGGCGTTAGAGACTACCTGATGCCGAGCGGGATCATATTCGTCCTCGTTAACCCCCATGACCACGGTTACATCTTCATTCTTGGCCGGAGCAGTGATCACTACCCGCCGAGCCCCGGCAGAAAGATGGCCCCGGGCCAGATTCCCGTCGGTGAAACGCCCCGTAGCCTCAATCACATAATCTACGCCCACCTCCCGCCAGGGGATGGCCGAGGGTTCCCGTTCCTGAAAGACCCGGATCTCGCGTCCATCCACATAAAAGGCCCCTTCTCCGGCCCGCACTTCGTGGGGAAAGGGGCCGAAGACCGAATCGTATTTCAAAAGATGGGCCAGGGTGGCCGCATCGGTAAGGTCATTTACGGCCACAATCTCAATATCCTTGAATTCAGGATACTTGGCCGCCGCCCGAAAAACAGCCCTTCCAATCCTCCCAAAACCGTTGATACCCACTCTCACCCCCATGGGCGCTCCCTCCTTTCTTTTTTAGTCGTTAAAAAATTAAGATTTTCCAAGGCCTGCGTCAAGGAAAGACCCATGATCAGGGCGTCTTCTCCGGTATCCGGGTAATAGCCTTTGCGCCGTCCCACGACCACAAATCCCAAGGAGCGGTAAAGTCTCTGAGCCACCCGGTTGCCCTCCCGTACTTCAAGCCACACCCTGCGCACACCCTCTTCAAGGCCCATCCGCAAGGCCGTCGTAAGCAAAGCCTTCCCCAGGCCCTTTCCCCGCCATTCTGGGGCCACGGCCAGATTGGCTATCTCCATCTCCTCCCCCATCAACCAACTACAGAGATAGCCCACCACCTGGTCCTCCACCGTAACCACCAGGACCCGCGTCTGGGGTTTTTCAAACTCGTATCTCCAATGGACTTCGCTCCAGGGACGGGCAAAAGAGGCCTTTTCTATGCGCAGGATCTCCGGCAAATCCTCCGGACGGGCTTGACGGATCTCAATCTTCAAGGAGACCTGCCGAACGGATAATGGACTTGCGACCGGCCTCGGTTACCAGGTTGGCCAACTCCCGAGGGGGGAGATCTTGATGTTGCAGGGCCTTAATGATCATGGGCAGATTTACCCCGGAGACCACTTCTATCCGTCCCTCTTCCAGAAAGGCCAGTCCGAAGTTGGAAGGGGTGCCCCCGAAAAGATCCGTAAGGATCAGGACCCCCTGGCCCTGATCGGCCTCCTTTATGGCCCCGGCCACTCTCTCCCGGATCTTCTCCGGGGCCTCCGAAGGATCTATGTCCAGAGGTAGGAGGGGGCCGGAGCCCCGGCCCAGAATAAAGGTGGCCACCTGGGCCAGTTCCCGGGCCAGATTCCCGTGGGCGATCACCACGATACCGGTCATGGGCCATCCTTTTCCAGGTCCCGATGGGTCACTAAGACCTTCCGGCCCAAAGGACGCAAGGCCTCAGCCAGGGCCTCCGTCACCGCCACCGAGCGGTGCCGTCCGCCGGTGCATCCCAGGGCCACCACCACATAGGCCCTTCCTTCTTTTTCATAATACGGAATAAGCCAGCGGAAAAGCCCGGTCAGGGCCTCTAGAAACCTCTGGGCCTCGGGACTTTTCAGTACGTATTCCTTTATACGCGGGTCTTTCCCCGAAAGAGGCTTGAGTTCGGGCACAAAATAGGGATTAGGCAGAAACCGCAGATCGAAAAGGAAGTGGGCCTCTGCCGGAAGACCGTACTTATAACCAAAGGAAAGGAGATGGATGGTGGGAAAGGAGAGTTCTTCCCTCTGGCCGTAGCGGCGCAGGATCTCCTCCCGAAGTTGATAGAGATTATAGTGGGAAGTGTCCAGGATCACCGTAGCCATCTCCCGCAGAGGGGCTAAAAGCTCGGCCTCCTGAGAGAGGGCTTCTCGTAGGGGAAGGTCCTTGCCTAGGGGATGGGGGCGGCGAGTCTGACTATAGCGATAGAGGAGAACCTCCGGGGTGGCCGTAAGAAAGAGGATTTCATAGTGATACCCCTTACGGGAAAGCTCCTTGAGAAGGGCCAGACGAAAGGGAATCTCCCCAGCCCGCACATCTATGACTACCGCCACCCTCTCCCCGGATCGCAGACGCAGAAGGCTTTCCAGGAGTTCTGGAGGGAGATTGTCCACACAGAAATAGCCTAGATCCTCGAAGGCCTTGAGAGCCGTACTTTTCCCAGAACCGGAAAGCCCGGAAATGATTACTACTTCGGTACGGGCCAAGGGTCAAAACTCCCGATCAAACTCCCGGAGGACGGCCTTCAGTTCCTCCCGTCCCGGGGCCTCCATGAGGGCCTTTCGCACCCCCGGCTCCCGCAATAGGCTGGCCACCCGCGAGAGACAGTGCAAATAGAGGGCCTGTGCTTCCTCCGGGGCCAGGATGGTAAAGATGAGGTGCACCGGGCGGCCATTTGGGCTTTCAAAGGGTACGCCCTGGCGACTGCGGGCCACGGAGACAAAAATTCGGGGCAGAAGCGGTAGCCGGGCGTGAGGCAAGGCCACCCCTTCTCCCAGGGCCGTAGAGCCCAGCCGTTCCCTTTCTACCAGGACGGCCTCGATCCTTTCGGCGGCAAAGCCGGTCTCCTCGGCCAGGGCCCGGCTCACTTCTCGGAAAAAGGCCCACTTGTCCGGCACCTGCAGGTCTTCAAAAAGGGCCTTTTCCGCAAGGAGGGGTAGCAGTCGCATCTATTCCGGAACCACCAGGACTACGTCTTCGCCACGCCGATAAAGGGCGCTGAGCCGACCTCCTTCATCGGCATTCAGAAAGATGAACACCGGCCGCTCGTCCCGCTGAAACTGTTCCAAGGCCTCCTCCACCGAAAGGGGCTTAAGGGGCACCCTTTCGATAAGGACCTCCGAGGGCCCGCTCACCTCCTCCGGCGCCCCCGCAGGGGCCACCTCCCGACGGCCCTTCTTGTTGATGCCCTTTCGTTTGTCCCGGAGCTTTTTGATCTGCTTTTCCAAGACATCCGAGACCAGATCAATGGCCTCGTACATATCTCCGGTCTCCTCCCGGGCGGTTATATCCAGGCCATCCCCGCGCAGGATAACTTCGGCCTCGTTGCGGAACTTTTCCGCCTTAAGGATCACGTGAGCCTCTACCGGACCTTCAAAATACTTTTCCAGTCTCCCGATCTTCTTGCGCACATACTCCTTGAGACCTTCCGAAGAGTCCAGATGCCGAAAGGTGACCTTGATCTCCATAGAATCGACCTCCTAGACTTTTTTACGGACCCTGGCCGAAGGGATGCCCAGGATCTCCCGGTATTTGGCTACGGTTCGGCGGGCAATTTTAACCCCATATTTTTGAGAAAGCATCCGCGCCAACTCTTGATCCGTATAAGGCTTTTGTGGGTTTTCTTTTAATATAAGCTCTCGCAGGTACTCTTTCACGGCCTCCGAGGAGACCGCCCCTCCCCCAATTTTTTTCAGACCCGAGGGGAAGAAAGATTTGAGCTCCACCAGACCGTTAGGGGTTTCGGCGTACTTGCGATGGGTGACCCGACTTACCGTGGACTCATGCACCCCTACCCTTTCGGCCACTTCTCGGAGATTGAGGGGCCGAAGATAGGCCGGGCCCTTCTCCAAAAAATCCCTCTGTAGATCTGCCAGGACTTCGGCCACCCGCAGAAGGGTCTTTCCCCGTTGATCCAGGCTTTTCATGAGCCATTCCGCGGCCCGCAATTTGTCCCTCAAGAAAAACTTTACCTTCCGGGGCACGGTGGGATCAGCCAGGAGGCGTCGATAATAAGGGCTGATGCGCAGACGAGGAAGGCCTTCCTCATAAAGCCGAACCCGCCAACGCCCTCCCTCCTTGTAAAAAATGACATCCGGAGTGAGATAAAGGGTCTGGCCCGAAGAAAAGGCCCGTCCAGGAAAGGGCTCAAGCCCCCGAATGATCTCCAGGGCCTCGGCCACTTCTTCCGGGGGAACCTGTAATTTCTGCGCCAAAAAATCCACCCCCTTGGCCAGATCCCGAAAATGCTCTCGCACCAAGCGCGCGGCCAAACTATCCGAAAATCCCAGATAATCAAGCTGGACCAGGAGACATTCTTCCACCGAAAGGGAGGCCACTCCCACCGGATCGAAAAACTGGATTTTTCTCCGGACCTCTTCCACCCGTTCTGAAGAAACTCCCAGGTCCCGCGCCGCTTCGGCCGGACTGAGGGTCAAATACCCCCGCTCATCGAGATTCCGCAGGAGATATTCCGCCAGGCGTAAATCCTCTTCGGAAAGGGCCGCCAGAGTCAGTTGCCAGCGCAGATGCTCATAAAGTCCCTCTTCTTGTTTGAGGCGGGACTCCCAGGAAATCTCCTCCGGCTCTTCGAAACTAAAACTGGGGTAAGGAGAAAACTCCTCCGCAAAGAGGGCCTCCCAGGGATGCTCTTCGTCCTGGTGTAGCTCTCCCGTAGGGGCCAAGGCCTCTAGAGACAGGTCTTCCTCCCTGAGTTCCAGGACCGGATTCTTCTCCACCTCCGTGCGTAAATATTCTTCAAGTTCCAGACGATTCATCTGAAGAAGCTTTAAGGCCAGCCGGAGCTGAGGGGTCAAGATGAGTTCCGGCCTTAGTTTGAGCTGGGTCTTGAGTTCTAGGGCCATGGTCTCCCTCAGATCCGGAAATCCTCTCCCAGATAAAGTTCTCTTACCCGGGGATCCTCCACCACGGCCTCCGGGGGGCCAGAGGCGATGATCTCCCCCTGGGCCACAATATAGGCCCGATCACAAATAGCCAGAGTTTCGCGCACATTGTGATCCGAAATAAGAAGCCCCAGCCCTTTTTCTCGCAGACGGGAAAGGAGCCCCTTTAAGTCGGAGACCGCCAAAGGATCGATCCCGGCAAAGGGTTCGTCTAAGAGCAGAAAGCGCGGTCTTACCGCCAAGGCCCGCATAATCTCCACCCGGCGCCTTTCTCCCCCGGAAAGATGATAGGCCTTCTCGGCCCTCAGAGGTTTTAATCCAAAAAATTCTAGAAGTTCCTCCAGGATTTCCTGGGCCTCCGCCGCAGGAAGGTTTCTTTCTTCCAGCACTAGCCGAATATTCTCCTCCACGGTAAGGCGCCGAAAGACCGAAGACTCCTGAGGAAGATAGACTAGACCCTCTCGGGCTCGCAAATAAACCGGAAGCCCGGTGAGCCGGGTCTCCCCCAGGAGGATCTCTCCGGCATCCGGCCGGAGAAAACCGGCTATCATATAAAAAGTGGTGGTCTTGCCCGCCCCGTTGGGCCCTAAAAGCCCCACGATCTCCCCGGTGCGCACCGCCAGGTTTACTCCGCGCACTACCTCCCGGCGACGAAAATGCTTGCGCAGGCCCTCGGCCCGCAGCTCAGTCGGTGTAGACATAAGCCTCCACCGGCCGACCTCGAGAGAGGACCTCGCTTCGGTTTTCCCGAAAATAAATGATGACTAGGTCCCCGCGGACTTCATCCTTTCCGTGCCAGACCCGGGGATGGTCCTCTAGGACCAGACGATCCTCCTGTCGAAAATAGACCGCCTTTCCGGAAAGGGAGCGCCACTGGCCCTTTTCTATACGTACCTCTCCCAGGGCGATAAGCTTTTTCACCTCCCGAGTCCCGTTGGCCGTGGAATAATAAACATAAAGCTTCCGGGCCCAGAGATGGAGATCTCCCTTACGCGCTACCACATGCCCGGTGAAAATAGCCAAGCCCTGATCCTCAAGGACCTCCATTTTATCGGACCGAATATCAATGGGGACGGCCGCAAGCACTAAAGGCAAGACCACCAAAAGGAGAAAAAGCCCAAAGCGCCTATCCATGGAACTCTACCCGACTGCCCTTTTCTATGCGCAAAAAGCCGTCCTCCAGCCGATATTCAAAGCCCCTTCCCCGGATGGTAAGCCCCCGATCCTTTAAAAGGACCGGGGCCCTGCTTTTAAGGAGCCCTCGCCGGGGAAGATAGGATAGCCTTTCGGTGTAAAGGGTCCCCCGATCGGGGGTAGCTAGAACCACCTCCCTTTCAAACACCAGGCGTCCAAGGGCTTCTTCATAGACTCCCCTGCGGGCTTTTACAGAAAGGCCCTTTTTTTGTAAAGAGATTACCCGGGGATGGTGCATCTCGATCCGACCGGCGGTCCGCACGGCCTTTTCCGCCTCGATCCGCCAGCGGGGTCTTCCTTCTTCATAAAAGACGTACTCCAAATTCTGGAAATCCTCCCGGGGTTTAGGAGGTTTTTTCTCCTTCGGAGAAACCTTGGGAGGGGGCGGGGCCTTAGGAGGGGGAGGTGGGGCACAGGCAGAAAGCCCCGCCAGGATCAAGCCTATCAAAAGCCAGCAAACTCGCGCCATACTCCCTCCCATTTCCCTTGGGCCACCAGAATAAGGTCGCAGACCTCCCGCACCGCTCCCCGACCTCCCGGCCTGCGGGTCACATAGTGGACAAAGCGTTTTACCGGAGGCCAGGCCTCGGGCACGGTCACCGCAAGCCCTACCCTCCTCAGGATAGGAAGGTCCACCCAATCGTCCCCCACATAGGCCACCTCTTCGTCCCGCAGGCCCTTTTCCCGAAGGATTCTTTCATAAAGGGGGAGTTTGGCGATCTCCCCCTGGACCACTACCGAAAGCCCCAGCTCTCGAGCCCGAAAACTTACCGGAGCCGAAACCCGACTGGAAAGGAGTCCCACCTCTATCCCTTCCCGCTGCAAGAGCTTGATCCCCAATCCGTCCTGCACATAAAACTGTTTAATCTCTCTCCCCTCGGCATCTAGGATAATGCGCCCCTCAGTAAGCACACCGTCCACATCCAAAAGAAGGAGTCTCACCTTTTGGGCCCGATGCAAGACCTCCTCAGGGTAGTCCACAGCTAACCAGCACCTCCCGAATCTTGGAAAGCGTCTTGAGGATAGTCGGAACCTCTGCCAAGGGCAAGCTGTTGGGGCCATCACAAAGGGCGCGGTCGGGCTCAGGATGGACTTCCATAAATATCCCGTCCACCCCGCAGGCCATGGCCGCCCGCGCCAGAGGAAAGACAAAACGCCGATCTCCTCCCGAGGCCCCTTCCGCCCCGCCCGGAAGCTGCACACTGTGGGTGGCGTCAAAGATGACCGGGACCCCCAGCTCCCGCATGATCACCAGGGAACGCATGTCCACCACCAGATTACGATAACCGAAGGTGGTACCCCTTTCGGTAAGAAGGATCTTCTCGGAGCCTCCGGCCCGAACCTTCTCCACCGCGTAACGCATATCCCAGGGGGACACAAACTGACCCTTTTTGAGGTTTACCGGACGGCCTGTGCGGCCAGCGGCCAGCAGGAGATCCGTCTGGCGACAGAGAAAGGCCGGAATCTGAAGGAGATCTACCACTTCGGCTACCTGCTCCGCCTGCCAGGGCTCGTGGATATCCGTAGTCACGGGAACCCCTACCTTTTGTTTCACCTCCGAGAGCCAAAAAAGCCCCTGCTTGAGACCCGGCCCCCGGAAGGAGGAAAGAGAGGTGCGGTTGGCCTTATCGAAGGAACTCTTAAAGACATAGAAGAACCCGGCCTTTTCCGCCGCTTCCTTGAGGACCGAGGCCACCTCCAAGGCCAGCTCCAGACTCTCCAGCACACAGGGGCCGGCAATAAGAAGAGGCGTCTTTCTTTCGGCAAACCAGCGGTTAAGATGGAGCATGAGTAAAGTTTACGCCATGAGAGCGCCTGCGGAAAGAGGGACCATCAGGAAAAAGTGGCGGGGCCGGGTCCCGGTAGCCCTGGTCTTCCCCAACACTTATCGGGTGGGGATGGCCAACCTGGGCTTTCTGGCCCTCTACGAGGCCCTTAATGCCTGTCCCGAGATCGTTTGCGAGAGGGTCTTCTGGGAAAAAGGTCTCTCCCGGGTGCGTTCTGTGGAATCGGAGCGCCCCCTTACGGACTTCAAGGTAGTCCTGGCCTCCGTCCCCTTCGAAGGAGATTTTCCGCGACTCCTGGAAATTCTTTTTAAGGGAGGGTTGGGGCTTTTCCCCCCGGAAAGAAAGATCCCGGTGGTGGTCGGGGGGATAGCCACCTGGCTCAACCCCCGGCCCTTATTTCCTTTTGTGGAAGCCTTTCTCCTGGCCGAACTTGAGGCCCTGGGAGAGGCCCTGCCCCAGGCCCTGCTTGCGGCAGACCGGGGGCGAAAGGCCTTGCTTGAAGCCCTCTCCGCCCTTCCGGGATTCCTTTGCCCGGAGGGGCCCTTTCCGGCAAGGCTGGTCCGGGCCCCCCGTCTCCCCAAACCTCTCCTTTCCCACCTCTTGAGCCCCGAGGCCGAATTCGGGCCCTGCCAGCTTCTTGAAGTGGTGCGGGGCTGCGGGCAGGGATGCCGTTTCTGTGCCGCGGGTTTTCTTTATCGTCCCCCCCGGAGACCCCCGGCTCAAGCCCTTTGGAAGGCCCTGGAAGAGATCCTGCCGGAGGCCAAAGTAGGGCTTATCGGGCTTGAGTTTGCGGCCCAGGGGACGGTCCGTTCCCTGATCAAGACCTTACTTGAAAGAGGGCACTCCGTGTCTTTTTCTTCCCTCAGAGTGGATGCCCTTTCCCCGGAGGTGGCCCCCCTCTTTCGGGAAACACGCACCCTGACCCTGGCCGTGGAGGCCGGAACCGAAAGACTTCGCCGGATCCTCAACAAGCATCTCCCAGACGAGGTCCTCTGGGACACCGCGGCCCGCCTGCCGAAATTTCATCCCCCCAACCTCAAGATCTATTTCATGGTGGGGCTTCCGGGAGAGACCGAAGAGGACCTTTCCGCCCTGGTAGCCACCGCCCTTAAGATCAAAAGTCTTTCGAAAAAACGGGTCACCGTCACCCTCTCTCCCTTTGTTCCCAAGCCCTGGACTCCTTTCCAATGGACGGCCTTTGAAAAGCTCCCAAGGCTTGAAAAAAAGCTTTTTCGTCTGCGCAAGGCCCTGGCCGCCCAAGGCATAAAGGTGGGGGGGGAATCCCTGCGGGAGGCCCGCCTCCAGGCCCTCCTTTCCCGGGGGGACGAAAGACTGGCCGGGATACTTTCCGCTCTAGCCCAAGGGAAAAGCCTTTCTCAGGCCTTGAGAAGACTTCCCCTCCCCGAAGAAGCCTTCCTTGGCGAACGCTCGCTGGAGGAGACCCTGCCCTGGGAAGAGGTGGTGGAAACGGGTCTCTCCCGGAAATTTCTAGAAGAAGAGTGGCACAAGGCCCTGCAGGAAGAAGAATCCCCTCCCTGTCCGGCCCGACGTAGCTGTCGGCGCTGTGGGGCCTGTCTATTTCTCTACGGCTCGGCGTGAGATTTGAATCTGGAGGATCTGTTTACGAAAGACATGCTGAACTAGACGGTCCTGATCATCCTCGGTGATCCAGACAAACCTAAAAGCCACCTCCGAATCCTCCAAACGTACTACTTCTCCGTAGGCCCGGAAAAAATAATATTCTGGAAGAAGCCCAATATCCAGTTCGTAGAGGTCTCCCACTTGAGGTCTCTCCCCCAAGGGAACTCTTAGACCGGCTCCGCTAAGGTTTGCCGAGATCTCCCGAAATTCTCGTCTAATTTCCTCGGCTTTCATATCTAGGAGCAGACGATCCATCCTCAGGGCCAAGATTTCTAAAACTTCCGCCAAGTCACGGTTCTTTTCGCGCAATTTTTTGAGGTGGTAATCAAGCTTACGGGCCTCCCCTGGAGGCCTTAGGGGATCGATCCAGGGGCTCTCCTCCCCGGTGCGATAACGGAGCATCTTTTCCTGAAACTCCTCTGGGGTCAAACGCCTAAAACGCAGGAGAATGCGGTCGTCGATCCTCACGTGGGTGCGGGCCTCTTTTTCGGACATCTTATCTCCCTCGGGGAAGAATTTCTTGCTCCGTCTTTCCGGAAAAGGTCTCCTGATATTTTAGAACCGGGCTTTTCTTTTGTAAAAGAATGATCTCCACCCGCCGGTTGGCCTGCCGATGCTCTGGAGTATCGTTGGGATAAAGGGGACGCGAGGGTCCGTAGCCCACGGCGGAGATCTGCTCGGGATAAACGTAACCCTTCTTGAGGAGATACTCCACCACCGCCACCGCTCGAGCAGCCGAAAGCTCCCAGTTGGAACGGAAGCGCCCTCGGGGAGGAGTATCGTCGGTGTGCCCGGCGACCACGATCTCTCCGTCAAAAAGTTTGAAGACCTGACCCAGGGCGTCCAAGACGTGTTTAGCCTGAGGGGTTAGTTCCGCACTTCCCGGCGGGAAAACCAAGCGATTGTTCAATCTCAAGACCACCCGATCTTCCAGGCTTTCGATCTGGATCTGGCCCTTGATGAGCTCAAGTTTTACCGCCGCCTTGAGACGCTCGAGGAGTTCTTCCACGGTGAAACGGGCTTCAAACTCCCGGGAGACGATATCTAGTCCTTTGGGGGTCTGAAAGACCACTTCTTCTCGCTGCACCCCGAAGGCCTCGCGCAAAGAGCCGGCCACCTCCTTGAACTTGGCTACATCCATCTCGGAAAAAGAAAGAAGGAGCACAAAAAAGCACATAAGAAGACTCATAAGGTCGGAAAAGGTAGTCATCCACTGAGGAGCTCCCCCCTCACACTTACACTTTTCTGGTTCTTCTTTAGCCATGGATTACTCTCCGGCCTCCGCGGCCTTGCGCTTTTTAGGCGGGAGGAAGGTCTGAAGGACCTCTTCCAGGACTCGGGGGTTGAGTCCCTTCTGGATCCCCAGAACCCCCTCAATGATGAGCTTTTTGTTTAGCTGTTCCTCTTCGGACCTTAAAGAAAGTTTGTCGGCAATGGGGAGAAAAACTAGATTAGCCAGCACGGCTCCGTAAAGGGTGGTCAGAAGGGCCACGGCCATGGCCGGCCCGATGGACTTGGGATCCTCCATGGAGGTCAACATCTGGACCAGCCCGATGAGGGTCCCGATCATCCCGAAGGCCGGAGCCGCATCTCCCATGGACTTAAAGAGATTGATCCCAGTCTCGTGGCGCTGACTGGTGAGTTGTAATTCCTTGGAAAGGACTTCCTCGATAAAGTCTGCCTCGTGTCCGTCCACGCAGAACATGATGGCCTTTTTTAAGAAGGGGTCTTCAATGGGCTGTTTTTCGAGTTTGAGAAGCCCCTCCCGCCGGGCGATATTAGCCAGGGTCACGATCTCCTGAATGACCTCTTCCGGGGGCTTGAGCTTATAAAAGAAGGCCTTCATGGCCACATTCACCGAACCCAAAACATCGGCCAGGGAAAAACGGATGAAGGTCGCGGCAATGGTCCCCCCTACGGTAATGAGGAGCGAGGGGATGTTGATAAAGATTCCGATCTGGCCACCCACCAGAATGGAGCCCGTAAGAAGAACCATTCCCAGAACCAATCCGACAACCGTTCCTAGGTCCATGCGGCCTCCTTAGGGGGATTCTACCCTAATATATCGGCCTTTTGGAAGAGGGGGGTTAATGGTCGGGGCGGGCGGATTTGAACCGCCGACCCCCTGCTCCCAAGGCAGGTGCGCTGCCAGGCTGCGCTACGCCCCGAACATTTTCATTTTAAAGCCCGGCCAGGAATTCGGGAAGCATTTCGCGGAGGGCTGCAAGAGCCTTCCCCCGATGACTTAGACGGTTTTTGGTCTCGGGAGAGAGTTCGGCGGCGGTCTTACGAAGATCGAATTCTACCGGAAGAAATACGGGATCGTAGCCAAACCCCTGACTTCCCCGGGGCTCCCGAGCAATGATTCCTTCCCAGACGCCCTCCGCTTTAAGCCACCGGCCTGCGGGGTGGTAGAGGATGATCACACACCGAAAACGGGCCGTGCGCCTTTCTGGAGGTACATCCTTCAAGGCCTCCAAAAGTTTGCGGATATTTTCTTCATCCGAAGCCGCTGGTCCGGCGTAGCGGGCCGAATGGACCCCCGGGGCCCCGCCCAGGGCGTCCACCTCGAGACCTGAATCGTCCGCCAGGGCCAGATGGCCCGTAGCCAAAGCCCAGTGGCGGGCCTTAAGAAAGGCGTTATCAAAAAAGGTCTCCCCGATCTCCCGAGGAGGCTCCACCTCGGGAAAATCCCTAGCCGTAAGGATCTTGAGGGGAAGGTCCTCAAGAAGGGCCTTAAGTTCTCGAATCTTGCCCTCGTTTCCCGTAGCTAGGACCAAGGTCTTTTTTCTCATAACAACACCTCTTTCTGGTATTGGATCAGGCGCCGGATGGCCTTTTCCGCAAGAGCCTTCATTTCTTCTAGCCTTTCCCACCCAAAGGCCCCTTTTTCTCCCGTGGCTTGAATTTCTACCCACTGGCCCTCTTCGGTCATTACAAAATTGGCGTCTACTTCGGCCAGAAGATCTTCCTCATAATTGAGGTCTACCCGGGCCTCTCCTTCCACCACTCCACAACTTATAGCCGCAAGGGCGGTCTGCACCGGATCTCGCTCCAGGAGCCCCCTTTCAAGGAGGGTCTTTACCGCAAGCTTCAGGGCCACCCAGGCCCCGGTGATGGCTGCGGTACGGGTGCCACCGTCGGCCTGTAACACGTCGCAGTCCACCACCAAGGTCCTTTCCCCCAGGGCCTGAAGATCCACCACCGCCCGCAAACTTCGCCCGATCAGGCGTTGAATCTCCTGGGAACGGCCTTTTCTCCCTAGGGTCTCCCGCGGAGTACGGCTTTCAGTGGAGCGGGGCAAAAGGGCATACTCGGCCGTAACCCAACCACAGCCCGTATCCTTTAAAAATGAGGGAACCCGCTCCTCCACCGAAACCGCACAGAGGACCTTGGTGTCGCCGAGCTCGATTAAGGCCGAACCCTCGGCGTATTTAAGAAAGCCCGGAATGATCTTTACCGGACGGATCTCGTCCGGGGCCCTTCCGTCTGGCCTCATGTCTTATTTTTGTAACAGAGAAGGGGACCAGGTCAAACTCCTTTTCCCATCGATATGACTTATTAAAAGTAATTGATTTAGTAGGACATAAAAATAAACAATTTAAGCACCGAATACATTCTCGGGAATTTATTTCTTTGGGAATTTCGAGCTCCATAGGGCAGGAGGCCTCACAAAGCCCGCAGCGGATGCAACTTTTCTCCTGCCAGCGCAACCGAAAAAGCCCCACACGGTTAAAAAAACCGTAAAGAAGACCTAAAGGACAAAATATTTTACAAAAAAACCGCAGGTAAAGAACGCAAAAGATGAGAATCATTACCAAAAGGAAAATTTTCCAGTAGAAGACGAATCCGATAAGGCCCCGCAGGGAGGGTTCCAGGAGAAGGTTAGGAAGACCGGCCTCGAGGGTCCCTGCAGGACAAAGCACCCGGCAGAACCAGACCTGGCCATAGCCCACCTCTCCGACCAGGAAAAAGGGAAGCCCCAGCACCAGGGTGGCCAAAAGAAAGAATTTGAGATGCCGCAGGGTCCGGGGCAGATGGGCGATCTTGGGCCCGGGGAGGCGATAAAGCATCTCCTGAAGAAAACCGAAGGGACAGATCCAGCCACAGACCAGCCTCCCGAAAAGGAGCCCGTAAAGAAGAAAGGTCCCTCCGAAATAGAGGGCGGCCCGGGCCACCGTCTGGGGAAGGGCCCGCACCGAGGCTAAAAGGTGCTGCAGAGTCCCCAGGGGGCAGGCCATGAGGGCCAGAGGACAGGAATAACAGTTGAGCCCAGGAAAACAGAAGTTTTTAAGCCATCCTCCATAAATCCCCGGACGGAGCAAAAAACCCAGATAGGAATTGGCACAGACCGCCACCAGAAACTGGATGAAATTTCTCTTATTCCGGGCCCGCTTCACCTTATTGAAGCCCCATACAGGAAAGACAGAGCGAGGCCGCGTTGGAGAAGACCAAACGATACCCCTCCCGGAGGAGACCTCCTCCTAGGGCCAGAAAGGCCAGAATCCAGAGGATCTTGGGCCAATCTTTCGAAAGATTCATCCCAGGGTTTTTTCTATATATTCTACCAATTCTTCGGCCAGCTGAGTGATAAGTCCCTGGTCTTCCCCTTCCAACATCACCCGATACTTGGGTTCCGTTCCGGAGGGCCGCACCACCACCCGTCCTTTTTCACCTAAGATCTTCTCCGCCTGGGCAATACGTTCGGAAAGCCCGGGTACCTCCTTTGGAGGTTTTCTTTCCTTGACTTTTACGTTTTTCAGGATCTGGGGATACTTTTCGAAGAGGTCTCCTATGACGGAGGCCGGCCGGTCTTCTTTGCGGAGAATTCCAAGCACCGTCAGGGCGGTAAGCACTCCGTCTCCGGTGGTAGCCCGATCCAGGATCACCAGATGCCCAGACTGTTCTCCTCCCAGCCGGAAACCTCCCTTCCGCATTTCCTCTACCACGTAGCGGTCTCCTACCTGGACCCGCTTGAGAGCGATCCCGTGGCCCTTAAGAAATTTTTCCAAGGCCAAATTACTCATTACCGTGGCCACCACGGTGTTCCCTGGAAGGCCCCCTTCCCTCTTAAAGACCAAAGCCAGAAAACCCAAGAGATGGTCACCATCGAGGATTCGGCCCTTTTCGTCCACCACAATCAGGCGATCGCCGTCGCCATCGAAGGCCAGCCCGAGGTGGGCTCCCTCGGCGAGCACTTTTTCCCGCAGGACTTCCGGGGCGGTAGCCCCACAGCCCTGATTGATATTCAAACCGTTCGGAGAGCAACCCAGACGGATTACGGTAGCGCCAAGCTCCTCCAGGATCTCCGGGGCCACCCGGTAAGTAGCCCCGTGGGCACAATCCACCACGATCTTTAAGCCCTCAAGATCCAGATCTTCGGGAAAGGCCCGTTTGAGATGCACCATGTAGCGGCCCCGGGCATCCTCGATGCGGCGGGCCCGTCCTATTTCCGCGGCTAGCGCCCGATGCTCCTCCATCTCCTTAGAGTCCACCAAGGCCTCTATACGGGCCTCCAATTCGTCCGAAAGTTTGTAACCGTCGGCCCCGAAAATCTTGATCCCGTTATCCTGGTAAGGGTTGTGGGAGGCGGAAATAACTACCCCGGCCTCGGCCCGGAGGTCTCGAGTAAGGAAGGCGATGGCCGGGGTTGGTAAAGGCCCCACCAGCCAGGCCTCCGCTCCCATGGAAAGCACCCCTGCGGCCAGCGCGGTCTCAAAAAGATATCCCGAAAGCCGGGTATCTTTGCCAATAATAATCCGCCGATGGCGTCCCTGATTACGAAAAAGATAGCCCACGGCCTGACCCACCCTCAGGGCTATCTCCGGGGTCATAGGAAAGCGATTGGCTTCCCCTCGAATACCGTCGGTCCCGAAAAGCTTCATGGCTCCTTCCTCTCCAATTCCACCTTCACGGTCACCTCTTGAGGTTTAACCTCTACCACGCCTTCAGGTAAAACCAAAGACACCCTAACCTGAAACTCGTTTGTTTTTCCGGAAATATCTATGGGACGGGTGTAAAGATTTTCCAGGGAGCGCAGGATCTGCCGAGCCCCCCGGGCCTTAACACTGGGAGGAATTACCCTCACCCGCTTCACTACATAGCCAGGAGGAACCCCTTTGAGATCCGCTTTGACCCGAATCCACCTTTCCACCGTCTGATCCAGTACTACCTCTATTTGAGAGGGGGAGAGATCCCGAATCTGGAGACCCGGAGGGAGAGAAAGCGCCTCCCGGGGTATCTTAAGCTGGTGCCTCCCCGGCCCCAGATGAGAAAGATCCAGAAAGAGAGGTTGGGCATTCTCTGGAAGCCCCCGTAAAATGCTCCGGGGCCCCACTACCCGGACCCGCACCACCGGGGGTTCCGCCCGCAGTAAAATCAAGTCCGAAGGGACTCCCCTGGGGACCACCCGTAAGAAGAGATCCCTTTCCACCTTTTCCTGAAGGACCACAAAGAACCAGAGAAAGACCGCAAAAATAAAGGCCAGGACCTTGAGCCAGAAGTCCTCATGTCTTTGAAAGAATTTCCTCATCGAAAGAGCCTCCTCCGCCACCAGGGCTCCACCGATTGAAAGCCCAGAAGTTCGGAAAGCATCTTGCGGAGGGTGGGCGGAGAAATCCCGCGGGTAATGCGTCCGCTTACGGCCAGAGAAATGGCCCCGGTTTCTTCCGAGACCACCACGGCCACGGCGTCGCTCACCTCGGTGATACCGATAGCCGCCCGGTGGCGGGTCCCCAGGCCTCGGCCTACCATAGGATTGGTGGAAAGGGGTAAAATTACCCCGGCAGCCAGCACCCGTCCCTCTCTAATGATCACTGCCCCGTCATGCAAAGGGGAACGGGGGTTGAAAATGCTCAGCAGAAGGTCCCGGTGGACCCGGGCTTCTACCGGAATCCCGGACTCCGCAAACTCGTTGAGCCCGGATTCCCTCTCAAAGACGATGAGAGCCCCAGTCTTCTTCTCGCTCATCACCGAGACCGCCTTGACCACTTCCTCAATCACTTGAGAGTATTCGGTTTGGACCCGTACGAAGGGGGAACGCCCCATGTGCATGAGGGCCCGCCTTATGTCCTCCTGAAAGAGGATGACCACCACCAAGAAGATGGAGGACATAAAGGTCCCCAGTAACCAATGAAGGGTCAGGAGCTGGAGATGGTCGGCCACAAAATACATGACCACGATTATCGCCAGCCCGGCCACCATCTGCACGGCCCGGGTCCCCCGGATGAGAAGGAGCACCCGGTAAAAGAGATAAGAAACGATCAGGACATCCAGGAGATCCTGCCAGCGCAAAAATTTCCAGAAAGGCCAGAGGCTCATCTTCCCTCCAGGGCCTCTAAGACCTTAAGCACTTCCCGACAGAGTCCTACGTTATGGACCCGTACCAGGTCTGCCCCTTGTAGGGCCAGATAGGCCACCACCGCCGCCGTGCCCAGGTCCCGCTCCCGGGCTTCTTTCCCTAAGATCTCTCCCAGGAAGGCCTTGCGAGAGGGCCCATAAAGCACGGGATAACCGATCTCTTTGAAAAGCTTGCAGGCCCGGATGAGGGTCAGGTTGTGTTCAAAGGTCTTGCCAAAGCCGATCCCGGGATCCAGGATAATGCCCTCCCGGGGCACCCCTAGGGACTCCACCAGCCGGGCCCGTTCCTCAAGAAAAGCCCGGATCTCCCCCAGGAGGTCTTCATAGGTGGGATCGAGCTGCATGGTTTGGGGAGTGCCTTTCATGTGCATAAGGATCACCGGAGGGCGCCGGCGGGCGATTACTTCGGACATGCGGGGATCAAAGCGCAGGGCGCTGACATCGTTGACGAGATCGGCCCCGGCCGAAAGGGCCTCCTCCGCTACCCGGGCCTTATAAGTGTCTATGGAGAGGGGGATCTCGGGAAACCGCCTACGGATCTCCTCGATGACCGGAATAACCCGCCGGAGTTCCTCCTCTTCGGGAACCGGTTCGGCAAAAGGGCGGGTGGACTCCCCTCCCACATCCAAAATATCGGCCCCTTCTGCAAGGAGCCTTTCGGCCCGTCGTAAGGCCGCCTCAAGATCATAATAAAGCCCTCCGTCAGAAAAGGAGTCCGGGGTCACGTTGAGGATTCCCATGAGATAGGTGCGCCGGCCCCAATAAAAGGTTTTCCCTCTAATCTTCAGGCAGCCGGACATCCTCTTCCCTCAAGGGTTTCAGATCTGCAAGCAGCTTTTTAAGGGCCTCTCCGTCGAGGGTCTCCTTTTCCAGAAGGGTCTCGGCTAAGATATGAAGATATTTAATATGTTTGGCCAGGACCTCCCGATCCTTGGCGTAGCAAAGTCCCACAACCCGGTAGACCTCCTCGTCTATAAGTTGGGCCGTCTTTTCACTGTAAGCCCGGGGCTCCTCGTATTTCATCAAAATCTTTTCCTGAGGTCGAGGGGGGAAGACCAAAGGCCCCAATTGTTTGCTCATTCCCCACTCGCAGACCATCCGGCGGGCAATCTCTGTGGCCCGGGCCAGATCATCTCCGGCCCCGGTAGTGGCCTGACCAAAGATATACTCCTCAGCGACCCGGCCCCCCAGGAGGATCATAATTTGTTTGAAAAGGTAATCGCGGGAATATACGTGCCGATCGTCCAAGGGAAGCTGCTGGACCACTCCCAGGGTATGAGCCCGAGGAAGAATGGAGATCTTGTAAATGGGATCGGTGCCGGGGAGGAGATAGGCCATGAGGGCGTGTCCGGCCTCGTGGTAGGCGGCCAGTTGTTTTTCTTCTTCGCTAATGACCACTCCCTTCCTTTCTCGTCCCAAGAGGATCTTGTCCTTGGCCTTTTCGAGGTCTTCCCTATCCACCATTTCTTTGCCTTGTCGAGCCGCAAGAAGGGCGGCCTCGTTCAGGAGGTTGGCTAGATCCGCCCCGGTAAAACCGGGAGTAGCTCGGGCCAACTCCGAAAGATCTACTTCCGGAGAGAGACGAATCTTGCGGGCGTGAACCCTCAGGATGGCCTCTCTTCCGCGCACATCCGGGGGAGGAACCTCGATGCGCCGGTCGAATCGGCCGGGACGAAGCAGGGCCGGATCTAAGATATCCGGCCGGTTGGTGGCGGCCAAGACCACAATTCCTTCCTCGGATTCAAAGCCATCCATTTCCACCAAGAGCTGATTAAGGGTCTGCTCCCTTTCCTCATGACCTCCTCCAGCCCCCACCCCCCGAGATCTTCCCACGGCGTCGATCTCGTCGATGAAGATGATGCAGGGCTTGTGTTTTTTGGCCTCGGCAAAGAGGTCCCGCACTCGGGCGGCCCCCACCCCCACGAACATCTCCACGAAATCCGAACCGCTTATGCTGAAAAAGGGCACCCCAGCCTCACCGGCTACGGCCTTAGCCAAAAGGGTCTTGCCCGTGCCGGGAGGTCCTACCAGAAGGATTCCCTTGGGCATACGCCCTCCCAGACGCACAAAACGGGAAGGGCCCTTGAGAAACTCTACCACCTCTTGGAGTTCCTCCTTGGCCTCCTCCACCCCGGCCACATCTGAGAAACGGACCTTGACCTTCTCTGGGGAGATGATCTGGGCCCGGGACCTCAAGAAGGAAAAAAGGCGAGAAGGCTGGGGAGAGGGGCGCAGAAAGGCCAGAAATACCAGCCCCAAGGTGGAAGCGGACAGGAAAAGAAGCACCCAGGTGATCCAGTCTCCTGGGAGGCGGCCCTTCTCGAACTGGACCTTTACTAGATGTCTTTCCAGAAAGGGAAGTACCCGGGAAGAATCTGGAAGAATGACCCTGAAGCGCTTTCCGGTTACATCCGCCCCCTTGATTTCTTCTCCCTTTATTTTTACCTCTTGGATCTCGCCCCTTTCAACCTTCTGTACAAATTCAGAAAAAGAAAGAGTTTGAATATCTCCCGGACAAAATAAAGCCACTCCGGAAGTAAAGGCTATAGTCAAAAAACACAGGAGGATAACTCCTCCTACCCCAAGCTTTCTCCAAAAACTTTCAAACATGGGAAACGATCCGAAGCTTTTTTATTTTAAACAAATTTTAACCGCTCCTTTTCTGAAGAGCAAATGAAACCCCTTGGTGAGGCACGAATCGCAGGACGAGACCCTCTTTCCCCCGGGCCTGATAGGCTGGATGAACATAATACCCGGGTATAGCCACAATCTCTCCTTGATATTCTACCAGGGGCCACAAATCTCTCATTTCCGGGGGAATTCCTTGCTCCCAAAAAAACTTTTTAAGGCGTTTGTGCCCTACTTTCGGCCAAAAAATCCGATCTCCCGGCCTTCGGGAGCGGACCACCAGGGGAAAGGATATGCGTTCCGGATCCAGAACCGAGGCTTCCCTCGAAGCCCCCCTTTCTAGGATAAATTTTCCTCCCGGAAGGAGGTATTCCCCCTCACCGTAAATTTCCAAAAAGAAGGGCTCACTTACTGGAGAAGGCGAGCGAAGGAGGCGTAAGATTCCCGGACCCCGTACCGCTCTGAAATCCCCGGGTAGAGGAACCGGACCACGGGCCTTTCCGGAAAGGAGGTTTTCTAGGGCCTCAAGATGGACCTTACGCACCCGGATAAGGGAGACCCCGGCCCGGGAAAGGGCCAGCCAGAAGACCCGCCGTCTCAAGGCCTCGGGATACCCTCGCAGGATAGGCACCCGGAGGACCACCTCCTTTGCCTCCTTGACCAAGGCTCGGTCCAGGGCCTTGCGGGCCATCTCATCGATGAGCTCCTCCTCCTCGGCCAGGATAAGGGCTGTGCGTTTTAAGTTTTCGCGCACCCGGGGATGAAAGTGCTCTTCCAGAAAAGGAATAAGGAGATGGCGCACCCGGTTGCGCACAAAACGCGGATCCCGGTTGCTCTCGTCCTCCACCCAAGAGAGCCCTCTTTCTCGGGCAAAATCCAGGATTTCTTGACGACTCACAAAAAGGAGAGGACGGATGATGTGGGCCTCTCTCTTTACCGGGATACCCGCCAGGCCCCGGCGTCCAGCCCCCCGCAAAAACCGCAGAAGGACTTCCTCGGCCAGGTCGTCGGCCTGATGGGCCAGGGCGATACGGTGAAGATCCAGATCTCGCCGAAGCCTCTCAAAAAAGCGGTAGCGCAACTCTCGGCCGGCCATCTCCAGGCTCAACCCTTCCCGGCGGGCATATTCCTTCACCAGGCTCACCCCGTAGAGATAAGGAAGGCCCTTCTTTTTCGCCAATTGATAGACGAAAAGGGAATCCCGGAGAGAAGCTTTCCGCAGCCGGTGATCATAATGGGCCACAAATAGCTGCAACTCGTATTCCTCTTTAAGAAGATCTAGGACCTCCAGCAGGACCACGGAGTCCACTCCTCCGGAGACCGCCACCAGCACCCGGTCTCCTCGATGAAGAAGACCGTAGCGCTCGATGATCCTTTTTACCGTTCTAAGAAGAGACCTCTTCAAGGATGGAACGGGCCTCCTGGCGGTGACGCTGATAGGCTTCCTTGGCCAATTTGCGCAGGGCAGAGCCCACCTCCCCCCAAGAAGGGAGACTTCCCAGATCGACAAAACGCCTCCGGGGTTCAGGGACCTCCGGAAACCGCAAAAGTTCGGCCAGACCCTCTATCGCTTCCCCCTTTTGTGCGGTCACTCCCATCTCCGAGGGTCGACTCTCGGAAAGAGATTCAAAAAAGGACAATATACTTCCCAAATCGTAATTTTTTTGAAATTCTCGAAGTTCTTCACGAATTTGCCGAAAAAGATACTCAAGAAGTCTTAATTTTTTCTGATACTCTTGAAATTTCTGATAAAGACGTTTGTAGGTCTCTTCAAATAATCTCAGAAATTTGCCCTTGGAGGTCAGCCCTCGAGCCCGCAACTTACGAAAGAGTCGTCGTCTGATCGTAGGGGAATTCAGGAGATATTCATCGTGATACGGAAAGAGGGAAACCCCGGTAATTTCCGCAAAACGTTCCATAAGATCTTTCTCCCTTAAAAGAAAAAGGAGGCGCAGAAGCTCTTGGAGGACTTTTTCTTCTTCTTTCTCAAATTCTTTTAATTTGGCCTGATATTCATCTAGATCTTCTTCCAGGATCTTCCGGTGCGTAAAATATTTTTCCGCAATCTCCCGGCGGACCTCTAAAGAAAGGCCTTCGGCCAAATCTTCAAATCCGTTGGTCATGCCCTTTCCTTTTTGGGAATTCGGACTTCAAAGAGACTCCCCTGTCCCTTTTCCGAAAAGGCTAAGACCTCACCTCCCAGGTTCTTCACGATGCGATAGACCACCGCCAGCCCCAGTCCGGTCCCCTGCGCCTTGGTGGTAAAGAAGGGGTCAAAGATCTTGGGGCGCACCTCCGGAGGAATTCCCGGGCCGGTATCTCGAACCCTTAAAACATAATAGCTGCTTTTTTCTAAGATTTCTACCTCTACTAAGCGACCTCCGGCCTCCCGGGTGGCCTCCGCGGCGTTGGAAAGGAGATTCTCCAGGATCTGGCGCCACTGATCCCGATTGGCCTGTATCCGTCCCAGCTCTACTCTTCGGCGAACTTCGATCCCGGAAAAGAGGTCCCCTAGAGAGGAAAGGGTCTCCTCCAGGAGATCCTCTACCGCAAATTCTTCGGTCTCTCCTCTTTCCGGACGCGCAAAAAAGAGAAAATGGGTAACCAGGCGGTTAAGGCGCTCGGCCTCCCGCCCCATCATCTCAAGCACCGGGGCCAGATCTTCCACCCCGGCAAGGCGTTCCCGTAAGAACTCCACTCCTCCGCTGATAGTGGCCAGCGGATTACGAATTTCATGGATAAGCCCCGCGGCCATGGTCCCCAACGAGGCCAGCCTTCGGGCCTCGGCCAAGGCCTCTTCTTTTTCTCGGGCCTCGGTGATGTCCTGAAAAAGAAAGCCCCATCCCAGAGTCCGCTCCCCTCTACGTAAGGGGAAGAGAGAGTAACCAATGATGCGGTTGTCAAGACGGGCCTCCCCCCGGCAACTCCGGAAGGGGAGGGTCTTCCCTAAAATTTCTGGCAAAAAACGCCCCTTTTCTAGGCGGGGTAGAATCTCTTTCGCCCGAGGGTTCCAGGAAACCACGCGCAGATCCGGATCTAGAAAGACCAGTCCTGCGGCCAGAGAAGTGAGTAGGGTCCTCCGAAGATCTTCGTGGTGAAGGATCTCGGCCCGCAGTTCGGAAAGTTTAAGCGCCAGAATACTGATAAGCCCTAGGGCCCCCACATACATAAAAAAGGAAAACCACTCCTCCGAGAGCTGGGACGGCCCTTGTGCAAAAAAGAAGTAGCCCATTAGAAGAAGACTCACCAAGGCCGTTAAATCAGCCTCTGGAGCCTCTTTGAGGAGGGCAGTCTCGGCTGGAGGCAAAAAAAGAAGAAAAAAGAGAGGGCTTTCTCGTCCTCCGGTACTCCGGATCAGAAGAAAAACGGCCAAAAAGTCCAGGATCTTCTGCCCCCAAAAAGAAATCTCCTCGCCAAAAAGGCGAGGTACCAAAAAGAAGAAAAATCCAGACCCAAAGAAATACATTAGGAGAATCCAGACGATTTCCGGCTGCAAATGGTAAAAAAAGACGCCCAGAAGAAAGATCAAGGGCAGGCGGGCCCAAAAATATCGCTTCATGCCAGACCGTACTTTTGGAGTCGGTAACGCAGGGAACGTGGCGTAAGGCCCAGAAGCCGGGCGGCCTCCTCCCGACGGCCTCCGGTCCTCTCCAAGGCCTGCCGAAGGAGGTCCTTTTCTATCTCCGCCAGATAGGCCTCGAGATCCAGACCTCCCGGGGGAAGTTCCGCCTTGAGTTCCGTCCTGGACGAGCCCCCGGAGCGCAGAGTCAAACTTTCGGGAAGGATGAGGGGGCCGGTCTCCAGGGCCACCGCCCGCTCAATGATATTTTCAAGCTCCCGCACGTTTCCCGGAAAATCATATTCCATGAGGGCCTTGAGGGCATAAGGGGAAATCCCCACCTCTTCCCGGCCCAGTTTGCGGGCATATTTGTGGAGGAAATGCTGTACTAAAAGGGGAATATCTTCCCGACGCTCCCGCAGGGGAGGAAGATGCAGGGAAAGGACATTGAGCCGGAAATAAAGATCCTCCCGAAAGCGGCCCGCCCGGACCTCCTCTTCCAGGTCCTTATTGGTGGCGGAGATAATCCGCACGTCCACCCGGATCTCCCGCGTGCTTCCCAGCGGGGTAAAGCTCTTATTTTCCACCACCCGCAGGAGCTTTACCTGGAGCTCGGCTGGAAGATCCCCGATTTCATCGAGAAAGATGGTCCCTCCGTCGGCCAGGGCAAAAAGTCCGGGTTTGTCGCGGGTGGCCCCGGTAAAGGCCCCGGCCTTATATCCAAAAAGTTCCGACTCCAGGAGGGAAGAAGGTATACCTCCGCAGTTAACCACTACAAAGGGCTTTTCCCGGCGAGGAGAGAGCTGATGGATGGCCTGAGCCACCAGTTCCTTCCCCGTTCCGGACTCCCCGGTAATGAGCACGTTGCTTTCGGCCTGGGCCACCTTGGGAAGTAAGGTGAAGATCCGGCGCATGGCCGGGCTCCGCCCCACGATCCCCATAAATTCTTCCGGAGGGGGCTCAGGGGCCGGACGTCTTTTCAGAGCGGCCTTCAACTTCTGACGTAACTCTTCCAGCTTGAAGGGCTTAGGAAGGTAATCAAAGGCCCCTTCTTTTTTCGCCCTCACCGCCGAATCCAGGGAGGCGTAGGCGGTAATCACGATGACCGGAATCTCCAGGCCCTTTTTTCGAATGCGCCCCAGAAAATCAAGGCCCCCCAGATGGGGCATGCGTAAGTCCAGGAGGATGAGATCCGGGGCCTCCGTCTCCAAGATCTTCAAGGCCTCTAGCCCGTCGCCCGCACTCAAGACCTGATAGCCTTCCTTTTTCAAAAAAAGGGTCAAAAACTCTCGGAAACTCCGATCATCGTCCACCAGAAGGATGGTGGGGCTTTCCTCCTTCATCGAATCTTATTATAAGGATGTCGAGCAAAAAATTAAGGGTGGGGGGTTCAAAATCTATGCAAAGAAGAGAGGACGAGTTCTACATGCGGCTGGCCCTGCGGGAAGGGCGCCGGGGGCTGGGGCGCACCAGCCCCAATCCTCCGGTGGGCGCGGTGGTGGTGGATCCCCAAAGTGGTGAGGTCCTGGGTCGGGGATATCACCGGGCCGCGGGCCGGCCTCATGCCGAGGTGGAGGCCCTGCGCCGGGCGGGAGAGCGAGCCCGGGGGGCCACCCTCTATGTGACCCTCGAGCCCTGCAACCACCACGGCCGCACCCCGCCCTGTACGGAGGCCATCCTGGCCGCGGGCATCCGCCGGGTGGTGGCCGGGACCCGGGATCCCAACCCCCGGGCCCGTGGAGGGTTGGAATATTTGGCCGAAAGGGGACTTGAAGTTCGGAGTGGCGTTCTGGAGAAGGAATGCCGCTATCTGGCCCGTTTTTTTCTGCGCCGAGTCCAGGACGGCCGGCCCTGGGTGATTCTCAAGGTGGCTGCAAGTCTCGACGGCCGCCTGGCCACCCGCACCGGGGACTCCCGGTGGATCACCGGGGAGAGGGCCCGGCGCCTGGGCCATGGCCTCCGGGCCCTCTGCGACGCCATCCTCGTGGGCCGGCGTACGGTAGAAGAGGATGATCCCCAACTCACCTGCCGACTGGTCAAAGGCCGAAATCCGGTAAGGATTGTCCTCGATACCCGCCTGCGGCTTTCCCCGGACCGAAGACTCTTCCGCACGGCCAGGAAGATCCCCACCTGGCTGGTCTGTGGAGAGAAAGCCCCCCGGGAAAGAGAAATCCCTTTTCGGGAGCTAGGGGTGGAAATCCTCCGGGTGAAAGAGCGGGAGGATCGGGTGAATTTGGAGGATCTCCTTTTCCGGCTCGCCGAACGGGGGATCCTTTCTCTTTTGGTAGAAGGGGGAGGAGAGGTCCAGGGAGCCTTCTTGGACCAAGGGTTAGTGGATGAGGTCTTTTTCTTTTTCGGACCGGTGATCATTGGAGGCCGCAGGGCCCCTCAGGCCTTCGCCGGAAGGGGCGCAGCCTCGCTCAAAGAGGCCCTCTGGCTCTCGGAGATAAAGGTCAGAAGACTCTCTGAAAGCCTCCTGGTTCAGGGACTTTCTCCTCAAGGGGTCCGGCTTCTAGAAAGAAGTTCCTGAAGTTCCCGTCGCCAACTCTCTGGGGGATCTTCCGAGGAAAATACCCGATGGGCCCGGGCTACCTTTTCGGAAAGGGGCCACTGAAGCCGAAGAAGGGCCTCGGCCAGCTCCTCCCCTACCCTCTCCCGGAGCCGGCTCCGCTGAAGGTCTTCCTTGCAGGTCACGACCCAAATTTCGTCAAAGAGCCCCTCCCAGCCGGCCTCAAAAAGGAGCGGAATCTCCGCAAAGGCCCAGGACGCTCCCTTGGACTCGGCTTCCTTGAAAAAGGCCAAGAGTTCCTCCCGCACCAAAGGATGCAATAAGGCCTCCAACTTGCGACGCAAACTTTCGTCCCGAACCATCCTTTCTAAAATCTTTCGCCGGTCGAGGGTCCCTTCAGGGCTCAGGGCCCAGGGGCAAAGGGTTTTCACCTGGGAGAAGGCCCGCCCTTGGGGAGCCAGCAGCCGGCGCACCACCTCGTCAGCAGAAAAGACGGGATAACCTAGCTCGGAAAGGATCTTAAGCAGGGTACTCTTTCCGGTGGCCGCCCCCCCGGTAATCCCTACTTTGCGCACCGGCGAAGTTCCTCGAGAATGTTTTCGAAATCTTCCGGAAGCGGGGCCTCGAAGACCATCCGCTTTCCGGTCACCGGGTGTACAAAGCTCAGACGCCAGGCGTGGAGCATCTGTCGCGCGGCCGGGGGCCCTCCGGGGCGCTTTCCTCCATAAAGGACGTCTCCCACAATGGGATGTCCGAGGTGAGAAAGGTGCACCCGGATCTGATGGGTGCGTCCGGTCACCGGTCGCACCTCCAGCAAGGCCCATTTACGGAAGACCTCCCGCACTCGGTAAAAGGTCTCGGCCTCCCGACCCCGGGGAGCCCCGGCAAGCATCTTCTTGCGGTGCACCGGGTGGCGCCCGATGGGAACGGTGATCCTTCCAGAACGGGGCTCAGGTACCCCGTGGACCAGGGCCAGATACCACTTCTCTACCTCCCGTCCTTTAAACATGGCCGCAAGCCGCAGATGGGCCCGGTCGTTTTTGGCCACAACCATAAGCCCCGAAGTATCCTTGTCCAGCCGATGCACGATCCCGGGACGGAGGCTTCCTCCCACCCCGGAAAGTCCCGAAAGCCTCCCTAAGAGCCCATGCACCAAGGTGCCCCGAAGGTGGCCTACCGCAGGATGGACCACCACCCCGGGAGGCTTCACAATCACCGCCAGATCTTCGTCTTCATAGAGGATTTCCAGGGGTACCGGCTCCGGCTCCAGGGGCACTTCTTCCGGAGGGGGAACCCGCACCAAAATCTCCTCTCCAGCCCTTACCGGGCGAGAAGGCTTGATCTTGCCTTCTTCCGAAATAGAAACCCGTCCTTCGGAGATCAGTCTTTTTATTCGGGAGCGGGTAAGTCCGGGAAGCCTTTCGGAAAGAAAAACATCAAGACGCTTTCCCTCGGAGGCTGGATCCACTTTAAGACGGAAGACTTCCTCAGGCAAGGTCCTTTCCGGCCGAGGGGCAGAGATCGCGCACCGGACAGCGGTCACATTTGGGTTTGCGGGCGGTGCAGATGGTGCGTCCATGGGCCTGAAGGACGTAGGGAATGACCGCCCAGTCCTCTCGGGGAATAATGCGCATGAGGTCGCGTTCGATCTTGTCCGGGTCCTTCTCCTGAGTAAACCCCAACCGGCGAGCCAGGCGTCGTACATGGGTATCCACTGGGATCCCTTCCACGATTCCGTAAGCATTGGCCAGCACGATATTGGCCGTCTTACGGGCTACCCCCGGAAGCTCCAGCAGGGCCTCCAGACTCTTGGGGACCTCTCCCCCGTACTTTTCTACCAGGATCCGGCAGGCCTCTTTTATGTAACGGGCCTTCTGCTTGTAAAAGCCGGTGGAGCGGATGTCTTGGGCCAGTTCTTCCAGATCGGCCTCCGCAAAGGCCCGGGCGTCAGGATACTTTTTAAAAAGTTCCGGGGTAACCTGATTGACCCTTTCATCGGTACACTGGGCCGAAAGGATGGTCGCGATGAGCAGTTGTAGAGGGTTTTCAAACTTGAGGGCGATGCGGGCCTCGGGGTAGGCCTTTTTCAGACGGTCCAGGATCTCAAGCTCGCGCGACATAGCCCAGAGACTCCTCAAGATAGCGGTAAAGACTTTCGGCAAATCCTTCCTTTTCCGGAAGTTCTAACCGGGAGAATTCACCAGGATAGGCCCTTTCGGCCGCCTCCCGGGTGCGGTTCACCAAGCGTCCACACAGACTGGGTTTAAGGGCCTCCGCCGAGAGGAAAAAGAAAAGAAGCCTCCGGAGTTGACGCTCGTCATAGGGAGCTAAAGTCTTTCCCCCGGCTAGCTTGTCTTCCAGTTCTTCACAGAGGTGTTTGAGCTGATTCAAAAGGGGAATGCGAATCTGGGCCCGTACCTGTTCCTCCAGGTGGAGATATTCTAGGGCCAAGAGTCCATACTCTGGAAGGGTAAAGTCTCGCATCAGAAGATGTTCCCGAAACCACTCGGCAAAGCGGGTGCGCAAATAGTCCACCAAACTCATAAAGTCCACCTGTGAGCGCTGATGTAAAAGCTCCTCCAGAGAAAGACCGGCCAGGCATGCCAAGCTCTCCAGCCTGAAGGTCCCGGTATAGATATGAAGAAGAGCCGCCAAATAATGGCGGTCGGAAAAAGCGATCTTCTTGCCCATAATGGTATCCTGGAGACTGCGCCTCCGGTAGCGCTCCAGGGCCTCCTCTATCCAGCCGGCGGTAAAAAACATGGAAGTCTCCTATCTCGTATCTCGATTTTAAGTATCAATCTATTCAAAGTAAAAACTGTGGTCAAGAAGAGACCTCGGATGTCTTGAGAAGGGACCCCGAGGGGGTTTAAAATCGCCCCTATGGATGAGCTTTCTAAATTCCTGGCCTGGCTGGCGGTCCTCCTCTGGCCGATAATCCCCCTCTTCTGGGTCCCCCTCCATCTCTTTCCCTCCCTGAGACGCAGACTGGGGCGCCGCTATTACCCGGTGATTATCGGCCTTTGGAGCCTTGGGGCTTTAGTTCTGGCTCTGGCCAATTTTCCCACCCGCTGGCCTCCTCTTTCCTTCCCAGCCCCGGTGAGGTTTTTGGGGGCCCTGGCCCTCCTTGGTGGGACCCTGCTCCAGGTGCTTACCGCTTTCTGGCTCCGGGAGCATATCCTGGGCCGGGGAATCTTAGACCCTCGGCCGGAAGACCAGCTAGTTACCGAGGGACCTTTCCGCTATCTCCGGCACCCTACCTATGTAGCTCATGCCCTCTTTTTCTGGGGAATCTTTTTCTTTTCGGGTTATCCGGCCGTAGCCCTGGTGGCCCTGGGCGACCTGATTTTCACCTGGGGGGTCATCGTCCCCCGGGAAGAACGCGAACTCGAGGAGCGTTTCGGAGCCCTCTGGCGGGAATACGCCCGCCGCACTCCTCGGGTGCTTCCCCGCTGGAGATCCCTATGAAAACCGCCTTCTATCGCAAGATGGCCGTGGTGGCCCTCCTTTATCTGGCCGAAGGGTTGCCCTTTGGATTCGTTTACGTGACCCTCCCGGTCTATCTACGCACCGAAGGGGTCAACCTCGTGGAGATCGGGCTTCTTTCGCTGGCGGGCCTTTCTTGGAGTCTCAAACCCCTCTGGGCCCCCCTAGTGGACCGCTACGGACGAAAATATTATTGGATGGTGGGAGCCCTCCTGGGGCTCGCCCTCTCGGTGACTCTGCTTTCGCTGGTTCCTCCCGCAGGAAAACTCTATATTCTTTTCGTCTTTCTCTGTACCCTCTCTTCGGCCACCCTCGATATCGCCGTGGATGGTTACACCATCGAACTTCTGGAGGAAGAAGAGCTCGGCCCAGGCAATGGAGTCCGGGTCTCGGCCTATCGGGTAGCCATGATCGGCTCCGGAGGAGGGCTGGTAGCCCTGGCCCATTTTTGGGGCTTCCGGCCGGCCTTTCTGGCCCTCACGGTGATCTTCCTAGCCCTGGCCGCCCTCATCGCCTTCCTCCCAGACACCCATCTTCCCTCAATGTCTACCAAAACTCACGATTTATTCGGGCAATATATTTTACCTTTAAAGGACATTCTTAAGAGACCTTATGCTCCGGTCCTTCTATTTTTCATCCTTACTTTTAAGATTGGAGATGCCACTATGGGTTCCATGATCTACCCTTTCTGGGTGGACCGGGGGTTTACCAAGCTGGAAATCGGACTGATTTCGGGAACCCTGGGGAGTTTGGCCACCATTGCGGGCTCACTGGTGGGAGGAGGGCTAGTACGTTCCCTGGGTCTTTTCCGGGCCCTGTGGATGCTGGGGCTCACCCAATCTCTTTCCAATCTGGGCTATGCTTACGCGGCCCTGCCTTCTTCGGCCCGCTGGACGGTCTATGTGGCCTCTTTGGTAGAAAGCTTTACCGGAGGGCTCGGCACGGCGGCCTTTTTGGCCTTTCTTATGCGCCTCTGCCGGCGGGACCTAAGTGCCAGCCAGTACGCCCTTCTGGCCACTCTTTTCAGCCTTTCTTTTAATCTCTCCCGGGCCCTAGGGGGTTTCGGGGCGCAGGCCTGGGGCTATGCCGGGTTCTTCTTTTTCACCTTCTGGATTTCTCTTCCCCCTCTCCTCCTGGTTCCTGTGGTCTTCAAGGCCCTCCCGCAAGAAGCTCCCCCTTCCTGATCCCTAGAGTTTGGCTGACGCGTTAGATCCGGAATGACTAAAACTAGAGAAGGAGGATGAAGCCCTTTTCGGAGAGCATCTGGAGGACCTTCTGGACACAAGTCTCGAGGTCATCCTCTTCGGTATCCAGTACCAGGTCAGGATTTTCGGGCTCCTCGTAGGGAGCGTTGACCCCGGTAAAGCCTTGGATTTTTCCCTCGCGGGCCTTGCGGTAAAGCCCTTTGGGGTCCCGTTTTTCGCAGGTCTCGGGACTACATTTTACATACACCTCGAAAAAGGCCCCATCCCCTACCCTTTCGCGCACGTATTGCCGATCTTCCCGATAGGGGGAAACAAAGGCCGCGAGCACCAAGATCCCGGCGTCTACCATTAGGCGGCAGACCTCGGCGATGCGACGCAGATTTTCCCGGCGCTCCTCCCGGGAGAAGCCCAGATCCCCGCAAAGGCCGTGGCGAATGTTGTCTCCATCCAGGACATAAGCCCGAATGCCGCGCTCAAAAAGCTCCTTTTCCAGAAAATGGGCTATGGTAGACTTGCCCGAGGCCGGAAGACCCGTGAACCAAATAACACCGCTGCGGTGTTTGTTAAGGCGTTCCCGGTCCGCCCGGGTAACCAATTGGGGATGCCAGTAGACCTGCGAGCTCTTCATCCCGGACAATCTTTACCCCTGAGAGGAGAAAAAGGCAAGCTTCTTGAAGCTCTTTCCCTAAAGGATAAACTTAAATCTCGAAAGCGGGAGTGGCGGAATTGGCAGACGCTGCGGACTTAGGATCCGCTGGGGTCTTTCCCCGTGGGGGTTCGAGTCCCCCCTCCCGCATTTAAAATTTACGATTTCTTGCGGAGCTATAAAGCGGACTTTTCGGCCGGGGCACCATTGGGGCACCTGATTTATAAGTTCTTTTCGTTCCCTTCAGACTCAACTTTGACACCCCGGGCAAAAAAATTCGCTTGTATCAACGGTTTCCGGGCATACTACCCCCGCGTTCCACAACATCCTCTCCTCCCACCTCAAGAAACCTCCCTGGTACCCTTATCCCCACCGCCTTGAATACCTCATAGGCCTTCCCCTCAAGTTCCGTCCTCACCAAGTAATTCCTCCCATCCACCGTAACCTCCACCGCCTTAAGCCGCTCAAGATCCGTCATCACCTCCTGATAACTTCCCTCGTAGCCAACCTCCCTCAGCCTCCTCATCAGCACCACCTCCAGCACAAAGGCCAAAAAACATACCATGATGTGCCCCCGAATCCGCTTCTCCGTCCAGTGATACACCGGCCTAAGATCCAGACCGCTTTTCATCTCCCGAAAGGCCCTCTCTACCTGCCAAAGTCCCCTATACGCCAAAGCCGCCTCCTCCACACTTAACCCCGCATTCGTCTCAAGCACATACTTCCCATCATATCTAGCCTCCTCCTCCAAAACCTCCCGATCAACAACCGCCGAACTCCCCTCCACCTTCAAATACCGACGATAACCCCGGTTCCCTATAAGCCCCTTAAGACCCCCGGCCTTGAGCTTCTCCTCAAGCTTCCCTACCATCTCCTCACGGGAAAGCCTCTCCCTCTCCGCCTCCTCCGGATTGAAACAAATCAGATAACGCCTCCCCTCATGCCAGACTTCCTTCACCTTAAGGTTACCCTTCACCTCCCGAAAACGCCCCCCTCTGCCCAGCACTTCCTTCATGGCCCTGAGCCTCCGCATCCTCACCCCCACCAAGTACTCAAGCCCCATAGCCTCTATCTCCTTTAACACCTCCCGACTCACCATCCCCCGGTCCGCCACAAGAATGACCCGCCTTATCCTGAACCGATTCTGTAAGTCTTTTAGCACCACCCGAAAGGTCTCTACGTCCGCCGTAGCCCCCGGAAATACCTCGTGGGCTATCGGTATCCCCTCCCGCGTCATAAGAAACCCCAATATCACCTGCACCCTGTCCGGACGATGATCCTTCGAAAATCCATACTCGCAAAACCCCTCCGCCCCTCTCCCCTCAAAATACACGCTCGCCGTGTCCCAAAACACCAAATCAAGCTCCAAATGAAATAGATCCCTTATCCTCTCAAAAAGCTTCTCCTCTATTTCCTCCTTATGATCGGCCAGAAAATCAAGAGCCCGGTAGAAATGGTGTAGCTTAAGCCTTTCAAACTCCGGCCGATAGACTGTCTCCTTCCATCGGCTGACCCCGAGTTTTGAGGCCGGATCACAGAGCCGGTTCAAAACCATGGCAAAAACCGCTTCCTCCACATCTATGGCAATCTCCGTTCCGGCAAGAAGCTCCTTCAGTATGCTACTAAGCTTAAGATCTTCCCAAAGTCTTCTGAAAATCAAAGCCGGACCAAAGTCCTTGGCCCATTGGGCCTGAATGCTTCGAGCCTGAGCTTCTATCCATTGTCTCCGGGAAAACTTGGCCAGCCCCTCTATCAGCTTATCCAGTTCTCCCTCTTGGAGTTTTTCCAGGCGCCCCAGGTTGGCCACGATCCTCTGGCGTACCTTTCCGTTGACCCGCTTGCCCTCCACAATATAGAGGTAGGTTCTAGTGGACCCGTCCTTGTTTTTGAAGGTTTTGGTTCGGATATACATAGCACTAACATGCTAGCATTATCTCTCTTTATATCAAGAGGTAATTCTTGTATAAGTAGCACAACATTTGAAAATAAAAACAGTAGAGCATGAAAAGAGAGGAGAAAATAGAGGGCATTTTTGGGGTATTTTGGACCGAAAATGCTTACTTCAGATTCGTCGATCCTTCCCGACTGTCAAACCCAAGTTTGAGTGAAAATCGGGAAAAATCGCCGAAAATCGAGATCGAGTTTTAGAAAAGTGGGCTTATTGCGAATGAGTCTCAGCGGGAAAGCCTTGAGTATCAAGGGTTTTAGAAATTTTCCCCCAACCTTCCCCCAGAGGGGTGAGGGTGTTTCCTAAGTCCGCTTGAAATTGCAAAAAAATGGTCGGGGCGGCAGGATTTGAACCTGCGACCCCTGACTCCCGAAGCCAGTGCTCTGCCAGGCTGAGCTACGCCCCGACCCAGGCCATAACTTAAACCGCCAGCCTAAAGTGTCAAGCTCAACCATCAGGGACGCCGGCGGAAAGAGCCCGCCAAATACTTGAGGCCCAAACGGTGAGAAAGGCCGGACCAGTCGATCTTTCCCCCCACCGGACGCCTCTCCTTCTCCCGCAGACGAGCCACCTTTCGGGCTACCAAACGATAGTAACGGGCATCCTCCTCAAGAAGGGCGGAACGACGATGGGTCTCCCGCAACTTGAGAAGAAGAAAATCCAGTCGGCGCATGATCCGATATTGCTCCTCCACCTCTTCCTCGCCCAGACTCTCCAGGAGATCCTCTAAGGTTCGGATCTCCCGGCGCAACTCCACCTCCGGAGGTACAAAGCCCGCATTTTTCAACACCTTGTAGGCCAGACGTACTTCCTCCGGTACAAAGGAAAGATCCTCCATCTGGAGAGGCTTCCCCTTGCCCGGGAGATCGTCAAACTCCCCGTTCCGAATGGCCTCCTGAATGCGCTCCTCGGCCAGACGCTGAAAGATGAGAAGACTCACGAGCTTTGACCCAGGCGTTTTTCCAGGATTGAAAGTTTGTATTCTACAAAAGAAAGGGCCTCGAGAGGGGGCTTCTGGGCCACAAACCGGCGATAATATTCCAGAGCCCGCCGAAAATCCCCTATTCTTTCGTAAACCCGGGCCAGATCCGCACTCACCACCCCTTCACTAAAGGGAGCCTCCTTGAGGACCTCCTCGTAAAGTCCCGCCGCGGCCTTGAAGTCTTCCTTTTCCTCAAGGAGATAGCCCTCTCCCAGCCTCAAAGAAGACTTCACCTCGGCCCGGGCCCCCTTCTCTAAGGCCTTGAGTTCTTTAAGCAATTCCTCGGGAGAGGACGAAGAAAGTCGGCTCTCCCACAGATTGAGCCGGGCTTCCCTTCCGGCCACCGTGTCTCCATAGTTGTGGACCAGATTTTCCAGGAGTTTTATCTGAGAATCGCGATCTTTCTGGCTTAGGGCCTTTACATAAAGCCTTACCGCCTGGACCTCCCTGCGGTCCCGGTAATAGCGGTAGCCCGCCCAGAGGGAAAGGACCAGGACCAGCCCCACTACCGTGGCCACGATCTCTCGCAGATGGCCCCGGGCCACCCGCACCCACTTTTCGTGTAGGACCAGGATCTCCTCTCCGGCCTCACTCTGGGGCATCACTAGGCCTCCACTCCGCCGAAGTAGTCGTCCCAGCGGAAGATGAGGGGACGGGCTCCTTCTACCTGGACGGCGTGATCCCCCACCTCCCCCACAAAGAGTACGTGATCTCCCACTTCACAGGTAGAAACCACATCGCATTCAAAGTAAGCGATGGCACTCTTGAGGACCGGAGAACCCTTGAGGGCGTTGAGATAAGGAATGCCGGCAAACTTGTCCGTGTCCCTTCCGGACTTAAACCCGAAGTGCCGGGCCAGATCCACCTGATCTTCTCCCAAAACGTTAATGCAAAAAGTCCCCGACTCCTTGAGTAACTGATAGGTATATCTCTCGGGAGCAATGGCCACGGCCAGAAGCCGGGGTCTGAAGGAAACCTGGCTCACCCAGGCCGCAGTCATCCCGTTGATTTTGTCGCCGTGTCGCACGGTAATTACATAAACGCCCTGAACGATATACTGGGAGATAAGTCTCTGCAGTCCCATAGGAGGCCTCCTTGAAGGGGTCTCTGCTTTTTATACCTTGAGCGGGTTCTGTCCGTCAAGCATTGAGAGACCTAGTAATTTATAGTAGATAGGCCTTCAAGAGGTGGAGAATTGAAAAGAAGACAGCTTCGCCTTCTTTTAGACGCAATCCTCCTCGGGCTGGCGGGGGCCGTGGTGGCCCGTGTTTTCAGCCTCATGGTGGACTATTCCCAGGCCTTCTTTCTGGGAAAGATTGCCCTTTACCACCCCCCGGGGCTTCCCAACGAGGGGGGCCTTCCCCAAGAAATCGTGGGCCCTTACGGCTACACCCTTGTCCCGCTGGTGACCACCCTTGGCGGTTTTCTCTCGGGGCTTTTGGTCTATCTCCTGGCCCCCGAGGCCCGGGGACACGGAACAGAGGCCGCCATCCGGGCCTTCCATTTCCTGGAGGGTTACATTCGGGCCCGGGTGCCCCTGGTCAAGATGCTGGCCTCGGCCATCACCCTGGGTTCCGGGGGTTCGGCCGGCCGAGAGGGACCGGCCTCTCAAATCGGAGCCGGGCTGGGGTCCCTCTATGGGACCTTCACCCGGCGCCCCCCCAGTGAGAGGCGTCTCCTCCTTCTCATGGGCATGTCCGGGGCCCTTTCGGCCATCTTCCGCTCTCCTATGGGCACGGCCTTCTTTGCCGTGGAGGTCCTCTACAGTCAGATCGAATTTGAAGCCCAGGCCCTGATCTACTGCATCTTTTCCGCAGGGGTGGCCTATCTCCTGAGCGGTTTCGTGGTAGGGTGGGAGCCCCTCTTTCGGGTCCCTCCAGGGCTTGCAGTGACCTCCCTTGAAGAGTATCTGGGCTTTCTGGTCCTGGGGATCCTGGCCGGAGTGGTGGGCACCCTGGCCCCTCTGGTCTTTCACTACACCAAGGAGACCTTTGATCGCCTGCCCTTTCCCCTCTATGTACGTTCGGCCCTGGGGGGTCTCCTGGTAGGCCTTTTAGGGCTGGCCCTTCCCCAGGTGCTGGGCATCGGCTACGGCTGGTTGCAGAAGGCCATCGACGGAGAGCTTTCCGGAAAGCTCATGCTGGCCATCTGTCTGGTTAAAATCCTGGCCTTTTCTCTGACCATAGGTTCCGGAGGCTCCGGGGGAGACTTTGCCCCTAGTCTGGTGGTGGGGGGCATGCTGGGGGGGTTCGTGGCCTATCTCTTTCATCAACCTCCGGCCCCCTATGTGGTCATCGGTATGGCCTCGGTCTTCGGGGCCGCGGCCCGGGCCCCCATGGCCAACATCTTCATCGTGCTGGAGATCACCGGGGCCTTTGGCCTCATGCCGGCCACAGCCCTTTCGGTAATGACCGCTTATTTCGTGCAAATTACCCTTTCCTCCCCTCTTCCGGTCAAGAGCCTCTACGATTCCCAGGTGCCCAGTCGGGTCCACTCTCCGGCCCATCGGGGAGAATTCTTCACGGACATCCTGGCGGACATCAAGGTAAAGGATATCTTTCGGCCCGAAAGGGTCTATGCCGTGGTCCCGGAGGACATGACCCTGCGCCAGTTCGTCAAGCTCTTCGGGCGCACCGAGCAACATTACTTCCCGGTGGTGGACTCCGAAGGCTACCTTTCCGGCATCTTTTCCATCAATGACGTGCGTCCCTATCTCCTCAACGAGGACCTCTGGGACATAATCATCCTCAAGGATATCGCCCGCAAGGATGTGATCACCACTCACCCCGAAGAGGACATCAACACCGTGCTCCGCAAGTTCACCATCCGCAACATCGATCAACTGCCGGTGGTCAAGACCGATGACCCCCGGGTCTTTCTGGGGATGATCAGCCGACGCGAGGTGATTAACTTCTACAATCAACAACTGGAAAAGGTACGCCGGGCTGAAAAGGCAGCCTACGTGGTGTAAAATTAAAGACGAAAAATAAAGTAAGGAGGTGTGTCGGACTTGACCAACACGGTAGAAAGGACCTTTGAGGATTACAAACTGGCCCGTCATCTCTTCGGAGAACGGGGGGCCCATCTGAAGGCCTTAGAGAAGGCCTTCCGGGTCCAGATTACCGCCCGGGGCAACCAGGTCATGATCACCGGAGATCCGGTAGACACCGAACTGGCCGACCGGGCGGTGGAGGAGCTCTACGGGCTGCTGAAGGCGGGCTACACCCTTTATCCCAGTGACGTAGAGTATGCCGCCCGCATTCTTGCGGAAAACCCGGAGGCCAATCTTAGAGAAATCTTTCTGGACACGGTCTTTGTGACCTCCGGCCGCAAGGTCATCACCCCCAAGGGCCTTACCCAGAAGCGTTACATCGAGGCCATCCGCAACCACGACATTGTCTTTGGAGTGGGCCCGGCCGGGACCGGGAAGACCTATCTGGCCATGGCCATGGCCATTTCCTTTCTTATGCGGGGAGAGGTCTCCCGGATCGTCCTGGTGCGCCCGGCGGTGGAGGCCGGGGAGAAACTGGGATTCCTGCCGGGGGACCTGGTGGAAAAGGTCAACCCTTATCTGCGGCCCCTTTACGACGCCCTTTACGACATGCTTCCCTTCGACAAGGCCTCGCGTCTCCTCCAGAAGGGGGTCATCGAGGTGGCCCCGCTGGCCTTTATGCGCGGCCGCACTCTAAACGAGGCCTTCATTATCCTGGACGAGGCCCAGAACACCACTTCGGACCAGATGAAGATGTTTCTCACCCGTCTGGGCTTCGGCTCCCGGGCGGTCATTACCGGAGACATCACCCAGATCGACCTTCCGGATCCCAAAAAGTCCGGGCTGGTCGAGGCGGTAGAGCTTCTGCGGGACGTGGAGGGGATCGCCTTTGTCTTTTTCACCAAAAAGGACGTGGTGCGCCATCCCCTAGTCCAGCGGATTATCGAGGCCTACGAAAAGAAGGAGGGAGCCCGTGAGGGCTAGGACGGTCCCGGTGGAAGAGGCGGTGGGGATGGTTCTGCCCCACGATATTACGGAAATCCGTCCCGGGGAATTTAAGGGAGCGGCCTTCCGTAAGGGGCACATCATCCGGCCCGAGGATGTGTCCCATCTCAAGCGGTTGGGCAAAGACCACATTTACGTTCTGGAGATGGAACCGGACGAGGCCCACGAGGACGAGGCCGCTCTGCGTCTGGCCCGGGCCGTAGCCGGAGAGGGGGTGACCTTCTCCGAGGAGGTGCGGGAGGGTAAGGTCACCTTTACCGCCGCCCGGGAGGGCCTTTTTAAGGTGGACACGGAGGCCCTCTACCGCATCAATCTCCTGGGGGAAATTGCCCTGACCACCCGGCACGGAAATTTCTGGGTGAAAAAGGGGGAGAAACTGGCTGGAGGAAGGGCCATTCCCCTGGTGGTCAAAAAAGGTCTTCTGGAAGAAGTGGAGCGAATCGCCTCCGAAAGTCCCGGGGTGTTGCGGGTGCTTCCCCGGAAAATGGAACGGGCGGGACTGGTCATCACTGGAAATGAGGTCTATTACGGCCGCATAAAAGACGCCTTTGCCCCGGTGATGATTCCCAAGCTCGAGGCCTATGGCCTTTCTGTTTCCGGTCCGGTTTTCGTCCCCGACGACCGGGCCCGCATTCGGGAGGCCATCGAAGGTCTCCTGGCGGAGGGGGTGGACTTGGTCCTAGTTACCGGAGGAATGTCCGTGGACCCGGACGACGTGACCCGTCTGGCCATCGCCGACCTGGGGCCCGAGCCCTTTACTTACGGGGCCCCGGTGCTTCCGGGGAACATGTTTCTGGTAGCCTATCTGGGAGAAAAGGCCCTCCTGGGGGTCCCGGCCTGCGGAATGTATCACGGAGTGACCATTCTCGATCTGGTGCTTCCCCGGGTACTGGCCGGGGAGGTCCTCACCCGCAAAGAGATCGCCGCGCTAGGGCACGGAGGTTATTGTCTTCACTGTAAGGAATGCCGCTTCCCGGTCTGTCCTTTCGGAAGGGGGTAAAGGATGTTTGTGCTTTCCTATTTTTTGACCGCGTTAGCCCGGGTGCTGGACATGGTCCTCACCCTTTACATGTGGATTATCATCATCCGGGCCCTGATCTCCTGGGTAAATCCCGACCCCTTTAATCCCATAGTGCGTTTTCTTTACCAGATCACGGAGCCGGTCCTCTGGCGCGTGCGCCGGGTCCTCCCCCCTATCTCCGGGCTTGATCTCTCGCCCCTGGTAGTTATCCTAGGGATCGTCTTCCTGCAACAGTTTCTGGTACCGGTGCTTTACGAGATGGCCCTGAGGTTGCGCTGATGATCACCCCTAAGGAAATTCGCGAAAAGAGCTTCAACGTGGTCCCCATCGGCTATAGCCGCAAAGCGGTAAGGGCCTTCCTGGAAGAGGTGGCGGATCAGCTCAAGGAACTGGTCCGGGAAAACCACCAACTCAAGGACGAGCTGGCCCGCAAGGAAAAAGAAATTCAGGAACTCCAGGAGGAGGCCCGGGCCTTCCGGGAGGCCTTGCGGAGGCTTGACGAATTTGCGGAGACCATTAAGGCCCAGGCGGAGGCCGAGGCCAAAAAGATTGTGGAAAGGGCCGAGGCCGAGGCCGAGGCCCTGGAAAAGGATATCGAAAGGCTCTGGAGGTTGCGGGAAAAGATCCGGCTCGACCTGCGGGCCCTGCTTATTTCCTATCTTGAGCACCTGGAGGAACGCCTTGAGCGCGATAAAGCCCCATCCAGAGGGGACGCTCCTGCGGATTCACGTGCAGCCGAAGGCCCGACGGACTGAGCTGGCCGGTTCCCACGGAGAGGCCCTGAAGATAAGGGTGGCGGCCCCGGCGCTCGAGGGTCGGGCCAACCGGGCCCTGCTGGAATTTCTGGCCCAGACCCTGGACCTCAAAAAGGCCGATCTAGAGCTTCTTTCCGGGGAGAGGTCTCGAGAAAAGACCGTACTGATCAGGGGGGTCTCCCCGGAGGAGGTCTCCCGGAGGTTGGATCTGAGATGAAAAAGGCCCTTCTTTTCGATCTGGATGGGGTGATCCTGGACAGCATGCCCTGGCATGTGCGGGCCTGGCAGGAGGCCTTTCGTGAGTTGGGGCTCCAGGTGCCCGAGGAGGCCCTTTACCTCCATGAGGGAGCCATAGAACTGGAGACCGCCCGTAAGATCTTTGAAGATCAAGGAGTGGAGCCTAGCGCGGAATTTTTTCGAAAGATCTTTCAGCTTCAGAAGAAGATTTTTGTAGAAAAATACCGGCGATATGTGCGACCCTTCCCGGAGGTCCCGGACCTTCTAGCGGACTTGAGGCGGGAAGGCCGGCGCCTGGCCCTGGTCACCAGTTCCCACCGGGAGATCCTGGAAGAGGTCCTGCCCGAAGCCCTCCGGCGGCTCTTTCATTTCATAGTCACCGGAGACCAGGTCCCCCGACGCAAGCCCCACCCGGACCCCTACCTCGTGGGTCTTTCCGGGCTCGGGGCCCCGCGAGAGGAGGCCCTGGCCGTGGAAAACGCCCCGGCCGGGGTGCGTTCGGCCAAGGGAGCCGGGCTCTTCTGTCTGGCTCTGACCACCACCCTTCCCCCGGAGCACCTTTCCGAGGCCGACCTAGTGCTCGAGGATCACCGGCGGCTGGCCGAGGTCTTGAAGAATGGAAAGATCTCTTGAACGGGCCGAGGACTACTTTGCCCGCTACCGAGAGATTATCCCTGACTATGAGGGATTTCTGGAGTCCCTCTCCGAGCCTCTTCCCCTCTACTTCCGCCTGAATACCCTCAAAACCAAAGATCCCGAACCGGTGATTTCCGGGCTCACCCGACAGGGGTTTCGGGTAGAAAAAACAGAGATCCCCTGGTTTTTCCGGGTGGAACCTCGGGAGGCCTCCCTGGGAAACACTGAAGAGTATTATCTGGGACTCATCTACCCCATGACCCTTTCGAGTTCTCTTCCGGTCTATGCCCTGGACCCTCAACCCGGAGAGCTCATTTTGGATCTCTGTGCGGCCCCAGGGAGCAAAACCACCCAGATCGCCCAGTGGACCGAAGATCGGGCGGTCATCGCAGCCAACGACCGGCGTCTAGACCGCATTACCGCCCTGGTGGCCAATCTCCGGCGCTTAGGGGTAGCCTGTGCCCTCACTACCGTCTACCGGGGAGAGATGTATCCCCTGGAGGTGAGTTTCGACAAAGTCCTGGTGGACGCCCCCTGCTCTGGAGAGGGACGCTACCGGAAGGGCTACGAGGGAGAACTCCTCTATCAAAAAGAAGGGCGCACCAACCTTTCGGGAATTCAGAAAGGCCTCCTGGTACGGGCCTTCGATCTCCTCAAGCCCGGAGGGATCCTGGTCTATTCCACCTGCACCATCAATCCCGAGGAGAACGAGGCCGTGGTGGACTACCTCCTGCGTAAGCGCCAGGCCGAACTCTTGGATTGGGAGGCCCCCCTTCCCGCCCGCCCCGGGCTTACCGAATGGGAAGGACGTCCCTTTCATCCGGAGCTGGTGAAGGCCAAGCGGTTTTTTCCCCATGAAATACAGGCCGTAGGGTTTTTCGTGGCCAAATTACGGAGAAGGATATGAGTCGTTCTCGTCAAGGCCGGAAAAAGATGGACCCGCGGGCCGTCTGGCCCCAGCCGGTCCCCCGGGAAGAAAGGGAGGAAGTCCTGGGCTATCTCGAGGCCCGTTTCGGGATCCCTTCCTCGACCTTTGAAGGCTACGAACTCCTGCGCACCGCCAAAAACTACTGGCTTTTCGTCCGCACGCCGCATCTGGCGGACCTCCAAAGGCTCCGCATCCAGACCGCAGGGCTTCTTTTCCTCCGGAAGGTCTCGGAATATTTGAAACCTACCTCTGCGGCCCTCCAGCGCTTCGGTCACCTGGCTACCCGAAACGTGGTGGAACTAGACCGCCTGACTCTGGATCGCCTGCGCCTAGAAAGGAAAATCCCCTGGGAGGGAAAGGTCGAGCCGGGCTACGTGATCCTTACCTGTGAGGGCCGCATCTGGGGCTGCGGTCTCCATCTTCCAGGGAAACTCATTTCTTATCTTCCTTGAAGACCCTCCTTTCCCGTTTTAAAATACGCCAAACTTCGAAAAGGAGTCTCTAATGTTCGGCGGAATAGGGCTTCCAGAAATCCTTTTGGTAGTGCTTATTATTGTCCTCATCTTCGGGGCCAGCAAACTCCCGGAGCTGGGACGTGGGCTGGGAGAAGGGATTCGCAATTTCAAAAAGTCGATCAAAGAGGAAGAAAATGAGAAGAATCTTCGATAGCCTGGCCTCTCTGCGTCTGGCCATAGTCCTTTTTTTGATCCTGGCTGCGACCTCCATCCTGGGAACCTTCATTCCCCAGGGAAGGGAGCCCGGATTTTACCTGGCCCAATACGGCCCCTTCTGGGGAAAGCTTATTAACTTCCTTTCTCTCTATGATGCCTATCATTCCTGGTGGTATGTAGCCCTCCTTTCCCTCTTTCTGCTCAATCTTATCTTTTGTTCCTGGAAGAGATTCCCGGTCTCTCTGGGGCTCTATCGCAAGGACCCCTTCGGGGTGGATCCGGCTCGCCTGCCCCAGGCCCGAAGCCTCTTGATCCGGGCCCCACTGGAAGAAATACGTCAGCGCCTGGAAGGCTTCCGATTCCGTCCCTTAGAGTCGGGATTCTTGGGAGTAAAAGATCGCTATCGCTGGAGTTATTTTGCGGTCTATTTCGTCCACGGCTCCATCCTGATCATCATCCTCGGGGCCCTGATCGGGGCCCTCTGGGGTTTCCGGGGCTCCCTGAGTATCCTCGAGGGGGAGACCGGTCGGAGGGTGATCCCCTTTTCCCGGAAAAAAGCCTTTATCACCCTGCCCTTTGCCCTAAAACTCGAAAAATTTGAGATCGAGTTCTATCCCAACGGGATGCCCAAAGACTATCGCTCTCAGGTCACGGTCATAGATGGCCCACGTTCCTTCCCTTACCTCATCCGGGTGAACCACCCCTTGACCTATAAGGGGGTGAAAGTCTATCAGGCCACCTATCAGGAGTACGCCATCCTTACCGTAGAAGTAAAAAAAGGCCGGCATACCAAGGAACTCATCGTAAAGCCTTTTGCCGATGGAGAATGGCTGGAGGAGGGCCTCACCGTGGGGCTTATCCGCTACGGAGAGGCCCACGGATTCCGTATGGCCCAGGTGTGGGTCAAGAAGGAGGGGGCCGAGCCCCAGATGGTCTGGCTTATTGAAGGACACCAGCAGACCCTCTCCTTTTCTCCAGAAAAATTCACCCTTAGCCTTCAAGGGGTTCGTCCAGTATTTATGAGCGGCTTTCAGGTGCGCAAAGATCCGGGGGCGCCCCTGGTCTATTTAGGCTGTATCCTCATGATCCTCGGAGTCTTTGCCGCCTTTTTCTTCACCCACCGCCGACTCTGGGTCTATCTAGTCCCCGAAAAAGACGGAGTACGGGTCACCATAGGCGGATATCGCAAACGCTACCGGGCCGACCTCAAGAGAGAGATCGAGGACCTCTTGACGAAGTTGGAAAGGGAGTTAAGTTAAAGGAGGCTCCCCGGGGGACCCCCCTCATCGTCTCTACCCTCAGACGATACCCACCTCCACCCCCCTCAAACCCTCGGGGAGCCCCTTTCTATTGACGTCTTTGCCTACAGAGTTACCTTTTAGGCATGCCCAAGGACTATTACAAAATCTTGGGAGTGCCCCGTAACGCCAGCCAGGAAGAAATCAAAAGGGCCTACCGCCGCCTGGCCCTCAAGTATCATCCGGACCGCAACCGGGGCAACAAGGAGGCCGAAGAAAAGTTCAAAGAGATCAACGAGGCCTACGCCGTCCTTTCCGACCCCGAAAAGCGCCGGCAGTACGATCTTTTCGGCTCGGCCGAATTTGAACGGCGCTTCAGCCAGGAAGACATTTTTCGAGGTTTCAATTTTGAAAGCATCTTCCGGGATCTAGGGATAGATTTTGATCTGGGAGGCTTTTTCCGTTTCGGAGAGGGCTCCCGGGACTTCACCCTTAACCTGGGAGACCTCTTCAGCCATCTTTTCGGGACCGGGCCGCGGACCTATCAGGCTTCTAAAGAAACGGAGATGGAGCTGGAACTCCCGGTCTCTCTCGAAGAGGTCCTTCAGGGGGGAGAAAAAGTCCTCATGGTGGCCCCCTTGGGGCGGCCTGAAAAGGTAAAGGTGCATCTTCCCCCGGGAGTAAAAGAGGGCCAGCGACTCCGCTTGCGGGCCAAAGGCCCCCTGGGGCCAGATGGACGCAGACGGGACCTATTCTTACGGGTCAAGATTGAGCCTCATCCCCGCTTCCGCCGAGAAGGAAACGATCTGGAAACTACGGTAAAAGTCCCTCTCACCACCCTTCTTCTGGGTGGAGAACACGAGGTGGAAACCTTGGAGGGAAAACGGATCAAGGTAAAAATCCCCCCGGCCACCGCCCCGGGCGCGCGCCTGCGTCTGCGGGGACTGGGGCTTCCCTCCGGGAACGGAACCCGAGGGGACCTCTATCTCCGTCTGGAAGCTCTTCTTCCCAAAAAGCTCACTTCCAAACAGAAGGAACTTCTCAAGGCCTTGAAGGAGGCCGGCCTCTAACCTCCAGCCACACTGGCTAGCTTAAAGATGGGTAGATAAAGGGATACGATAATGCTTCCGATTATGCCTCCTAGAAAAACAATCAATATGGGCTCAATGAGGGTGGACATGGTGTCCACGGTGCGGTCCACCTCGTCCTCGTAGAAATCGGCCACCTTGTCTAGCATCTGTTCCAGGGCCCCGGTGGCCTCTCCTACAGAAATCATTTGGGTGACCATGTGGGGGAAATACCCGCTTACGGCCATAGGTTCGGCAATGGACTGCCCCTCCGAGACACTTACCCGAACCTCCTCCACCACCCTTTCGATGACCCGATTGCCTGAGACCCTTCCGGCAATGGAAAGCCCCTGGAGAAGAGGCACTCCGCTGGCAATGAGACTGCTCAGAGTGCGGGAAAACCGAGCCAAAGCCGATTTATGAAAGAGATCTCCGAAAAGAGGAAGACGTAAAAGAAGCTTGTCTATCTGATAGCGCCCTCTTTCTGTGGCGTAGTAACGTTTTAAGAGAAAAACTAAAACGATCACTCCCAAAACAAAGAAAGGAAAGTATCTCTTGGTGAGGTTGCTGGCGGCAATCACGATCTGGGTGGGAAGCGGCAGGGCCTGGCCGGCTTCGGCAAACATCTGGGCGAACTTGGGAATCACGAAGACCATAATCACGGAGAGGACCAGGATGGTCACTACGATAATCACTATCGGATACATCATGGCGTGCTTGATTTTGGATTTGATGGCCTGAATCTTTTCTTGATAAGTGGCCAGGCGGGAGAGAATGGTATCCAGATTTCCCCCGGCCTCTCCGGCCTCCACCATCTGACAATAGAGGGTGTCGAAGACCTTGGGAAATTCCCGCAGGGCATCTGCCAGACTGCTTCCTCCCTCCACCGAACTCTTGACCTTCCGGATGACCTCCCGAAAGTAGGGATTTTTTTGCTGGCTGGCCAGGGCCTCTAGGGCCTGCACCAGAGGGAGCCCCGACTCCAGCATGGTGGCCAGCTGCCGGGTGAAGACGGCAAGTTCGCCTCCGCTTACCTTCTTGGGCTGGAAGCGGGCCAGGAAGGATTCTTTGCGCTCTTCGACCTTAAGGGGCGTAATCTGGAGACGCCTTAGCCGGGCCTCCACTAACTTGGCGTCTGCGGCCTCCATTTCCCCCCGCCGGACCTCTCCGGAAAGGGTCTTGCCTACCCAGTGATAGAGGGGCATCCCTACCTCCCTAGCCAGTAATTGGGCGCCTCTTTGACGATGGCTACGTCGTGTACGTGACTTTCACGCAAGCCCGCCATGGTGATCCTTACAAATCGGGCCTTGCGGCGGAGTTCCTCAATGGTCCGACAGCCACAGTAGCCCATCCCCGACCGCAGGCCGCCTACCAATTGGAAGATCATGTTGGAGACCGGCCCCCGGTAAGGCACCCGCCCCTCAATACCCTCGGGAACGAATTTGGCCGGTCCCTCCGCCTGACCGTAACGCTCCCGGGCCGCCCGCCCGCTCATCATGGCCCCCAGAGAGCCCATACCCCGGTAGATCTTGTAAGTCCGACCCTCATAAAGAATGGTCTCTCCCGGGGCCTCCTCGGTTCCAGCAAGAAGGGAGCCGATCATCACCGCGTGGGCCCCGGCCCCGATGGCCTTGGTGATATCCCCGGAAAACTTGATTCCTCCATCGGCGATCACCGGCACCCCGTAACGATCCGCCACCTGGGCACAGGCATGGATGGCCGTGATCTGAGGCACCCCCACCCCGGCCACAATCCGGGTGGTACAGATGGATCCCGGACCCACCCCCACCTTGATCCCGTCGGCCCCGGCCTTGATCAGGGCCTCGGCTCCTTCGGCGGTGGCCACATTCCCGGCGATGACCTGGGCTTCCGGAAAATGGGCCTTAATATCTTTGACGGTCTCGATCACGTTCCGGGAATGGCCATGGGCGGCATCCACTACCAGAACGTCACAGCCGGCCTTAAGCAGGGCCTCCGCATGAGCCAGCCTTTCTGGCCCGGTTCCCACGGCTGCCCCCACCCGGAGTCTCCCTAATTCATCCTTACAGGCGTGGGGATACTTCCGCAATTTCTCGATATCCTTGATGGTAATGAGACCTTTGAGACAGAAATTCTCGTCCACGATCAGGAGTTTTTCGATGCGGTTTTCGTGGAGGATACGCTTGGCCTCCTCCAGGGTCACTCCCGGGGGCGCGGTGATCAGATTCTCCCGGGTCATGACCTCCCTGACCGGCCGATCTAAAGCGGTCTCAAACCGGAGATCCCGGTTGGTCACAATCCCCAGGAGTTTTTTCTCCGGGCCCTCCACCACCGGAATTCCCGAAATGTGATATTCCTCCATGAGGCGCAGGACCTCCCGAATGGGGGTCTCCGGTCCCACAGTCACGGGATCGAGAATCATCCCGCTTTCGGACTTCTTGACCCGTTCCACCTCCCGGCACTGTTCCTCAATACTCATGTTGCGGTGGATGACCCCCAATCCCCCTTCCCGGGCCATACTGATGGCCATGCGGGCCTCGGTTACCGTATCCATGGCCGCGGAAACAATGGGAATATTGAGCCGGATCTTCGGGGTGATATAGGTGGAAACATCCACTTCCCGGGGAAGGACCTCGGAGTAGGCCGGGACTAAGAGAACGTCATCAAAGGTAAGGGCTTCGCCTTCCCAATAAAACTCCAACATAAAAAGACCCTCCTTTCCTTTTTAGGTGAAATTCCTCAAAAAGACAAGAGGAGGCCTTCCAAAAGACCCCATTCGCTGACCAGAAGTTCCTTGAGGCCGAAGTGACGCATAAGCTGTTCATAGATCAGGATTCCCGGAAGGGCGATATCCTCCCGCCCGCGCTCCATACCCCGCAGGCGAGCAATTTTGGAAAGGGAAAGCCCCCGCAGGTGGTCCACCAGGGCCTGAACCCTTTCCAGAGGGAGACGATGGCCGTGAAGCTTCTCCGGGAGATAGTAGGCCAGGCGGAGATCCAGAGCGGCCAGAAGGCTAGCCGTGCCCCCGCAGGCCACGAACCGGGAAGGAATCTCCGGAGGACGGAGATTCTGGAACTCCCGCACCAAATAGTTCCGCAGGCCCTGAAACTCCTCCCGGGTCAGGGGATAATCTCGGACAAAGCGCTCCCGCAATTTCACCGCTCCAAAGGGAAGACTCACCCCCCAGATACGCCGGCCTTCACGTACCAGGGAGACCTCCGTACTTCCTCCTCCGGCATCTACCAGGAAAAAGGGGTCGGCAAGTTTGAGGCCGTGGAGCACCCCCTTTAAGACCAGCTCCGCTTCCTCCTCGCCAGGGATAGGTCTTATAGCAAAGCCCAGGCGCCGGGCCTCGCGATGAAAGTCCTCGGCATTTTGGGCCTCCCGCAGGATGGCCGTCCCCACGGCCTGCACCTGCTCGACCCCCAGGTGGTCCAGGATCTTCCGGAATTCCGCAAGGGTCGCCAGACCCCTCTGGATGGCCTGCGGACTCAACTTTCCTTCCCGGAATCCCTCCCCTAGCCGAACATTTACCCGGTGCCGGAAGATGACCCGCAGGCCCCGGCCCTCTCCTTTCCCCAGGGCCAGACGAAAGGTCTGGGTGCCCAGATCTAAGACGGCCCGAGGAGGACGATTCAATCTCTCCTGGAGATCCTTTCCCACCTTGAAGACCACCCGGCGGTTGCCCCGGACATGGTAGGTCTTCTGATTTTTGGGATTGACAAAAAGACGCTCCCGCCCGTGATGGACCTCCAAGCGGCCAAAGCCCCGAAATTCCAGCGGACGGTCTTCGAGGAGGGCCTGGGTCATCTCCTCAAAGGCCGCCTCCACCAGGGCCTCCAGATCCTTCCTCCGAAGATCCGGAAAGTGGACCGAAAGCCTCAGGGCCAGATCTCTTTTTTTCATGACCCTCCCGTCCAGACAAACCAGGGCGCCGCCCAAAGTCCCAGAAGCCGGCCCTCCACCCGACCTTCAAGAAGCCTACGGAGAAGCCCTTGCTCAGGACGCCCGTAGATCACCCGGGGAGGGCCGGAAAGGCCGGCCATCTTTGCCGCAACCTCTACCGCCCGGGCCAAATTCCCGAAATCGTCGATCAGCCCCAAGGCCCGGGCCTGGCGTCCGGTAAAAATCCGGCCGTCGGCGATCCGGCGCACCTTCTCCTCCGGAAGCCCCCGGCGTTCACTCACCGCCTTTATAAACTGGGTGTGAATATCGTCGAGGACCTCCTGAAGGAGACGCTTTTCCTCCGGGGTAGGCTCCCGATAATAGGAAACCAGGTCCTTGTGGGCCCCGCTTTTTAGCACCAGGGGCTTGATGCCCAGTTTCTTAAGCAGCCCCTCCAGATTGGGCACCTGCAAAAGGACCCCAATGCTTCCGGTGACTGTGCCGGGAAGGGCCAGGATCTTTTGCCCTCCGAGAGCCACATAATAGGCCCCGGAAGTGGCCAGGGAGCCCAGGGAGACCACCACCGGTTTTTCCTGAGAGACCTGACGCAATTCTTCATAAAGTTCCTGGGAGGCCCCCACCGTGCCCCCGGGACTTTCGATACGGACCACCACCGCCCGAATCTCTTTGCGACGCCGGAAATTTTCTAAGAGGTCTATCTGATCCCGAACCTGGGTGATGAGCCCCCGAATCTCTACAACTCCGACGGCCTCCCTCCCCGGAAGGCCCTGACCCTTAAGGGTCCAAAAGGAAAGGAGAAAGGCCAGGGCCACTAAGAAAAGAAAGAAGGCCCCTACCAGGGCTAAAGCGTATAGGACCCCCTTGCGCATATAAAAAAGTCCTACTTAGATGGGGTGGCCTCTTTCAGAAAATCCCCCAGGGTGACTCCGGCCCGGCTGCCCTCTCCGAGATAGGCCTCCCTTTCCGCCTCCTCTTGATAACGGCGAATGGAAAGGGAAAGACGCCTCTTTTCGGGATCGAGCCGCAGGACCTTGGCCTTGACCTCCTGGCCCACCTCAAAGAGCTTGGCCGGGTCTTCCACCCGCTCCTCGCTGATCTCCGAAACATGGACCAGCCCTTCCAGGCCCCCCTCCACCTCCACAAAGACCCCAAAGTCGGTCACCTTGGTCACCCGACCGCTCACGGTGCTCCCCACCGGGTACTTCTGAGGAGCCACCTCCCAGGGGTCCGGACGGAGCTGCTTGATTCCCAGACTGAGCTTTTCCCTTTCGGGATCGATCTTAAGGACCACCGCCCGGACCACATCCCCGGGTTTGAATCTTTCCGAAGGGTGCTCCAAGCGCCCCCAGGAAAGGTCCGAAATATGGATAAAGCCGTCGATATCCTGGGTCACTTCCACAAAGATTCCGAAATCGGTCACCGTCTTTACCGGGGCCTCGATCACCGTTCCCGGAGGCATATTTTCCGCCAGGATCTCCCAGGGATTGGGTTCTACCCGGCGCAGACTCAGAGAAAGCCTCCGGGCCTCGGGATCCACCTTGAGGATGACCACCTCCACCTGGTCGCCCACCGAGAGCATCTCTCGGGGATGCTTGACCCTCTTGGTCCAGGAAAGCTCGGAGATGTGGATCAGACCCTCTACCCCGGGCTCCACCTCCACAAAGGCCCCAAAGGAGGTCAGGGAGACCACCCTTCCGGTCACCCGGTCTCCCTCACGATACTTTTCGGCCACCCTCTCCCAGGGGTCCGGGGTGAGCTGCTTGAGACCCACCTTGATCTTGGCCTTTTCCCGGTCCACCGAAAGGACCCGCACCCGGAGACGATCCCCTTCCCGCAGGAGGTCTTCCGGATGGCGGACCTTGCCCCAGGAAAGGTCCGAAAGATGCATAAAGGCATCCAGACCCCCGAGATCCACAAACACTCCGTAGTCCAAGATCTTGCTTACCGTACCCTCCACCACCTGTCCCTCTTCCAGGGACTCCAGGAGCTCGCGGCGGCGGGCCTCCCTTTCTTTCTCCAGGACGTTTTTATGAGAGACCACCACGTTGTTCCGCCTGCGGGAGGCCGAAAGGACCTCCACCCGAATGGTCTTCCCCACAATCTCGTTGCGCTCCCGCGGGGGCTCCAGATAGGCATGCGAGAAGGGGAGAAAGGCCCGCACCCCTTCGATCTCTACGGCAAAACCTCCCTTGATCGGTTCCACCACATAGGCCTCAAGCACCCCACCTTCTTTCTGGGCGGAAAGGATGCGCTCCCAGGCCCGAGACTGAAGGAGCTTGGCAAAGGAAAGCCGGACCAGGCCGTCCTGACCACGCACCCGCTCCACCAGAACCTCTATACGGTCCCCCTCCTGCACCCTAAGCGTGCCGTCGGCCCGCCGGAATTCCTCCGTAGCCACGATCCCTTCGGACTTATACCCGATATCCACAAAGGTCCAGTCGGGATTGATGGCGAGCACCCGGCCTTCCACCACCGCCCCTCGACGAAGGTGCACGGGCTCGCTCTGGGTTTCAAGAAGGGATTCAAAGTTTTCCGTGACCTGTGTTTCCGACATTACGACCTCCTGGGATGAAAAGGGACTTTGAAGAGCTTATACCACCGAAGCGGGGAGGCTTCAAGGGAGGCGGGAGAGGATCTCTTTCAGGACCTCCTCCGGGCTCTTTTCCGAAGTGTCGATCACCAAGGCCCCTTGAGGGATGGTCAGCGGAGCGGTCTTGCGGGTGGAATCCTTCTGGTCGCGGGCCTTAAGGCTGGCGAGAACCTCCTCCCGGGTTACGGAAAGCCCCTGGGCCCGCCAGTCCCGAAGGCGTCTTTCGGCCCGAACTTCGTCCGAGGCCGTAAGAAAGAACTTGGCCTGAGCCTCGGGAAAGACCACGGTCCCCATGTCCCGGCCCTCGGCCACCACCCGGCCCTCCCGGGCTAGCTCCCGGAGGATCTCGCCCACCAGCTCCCGCACTTCGGGCACCGCCGCAAGCTCGGAAACCCGGGCCTCCACCTCCGGAAGGCGCAACTCTTCCCTGAGGGGCTTTTCCCGGAAAAAAAGAGAAAGCCCCTTCTCCGAGGCCTCAAAACGCAAATCCGGAAGGCGCTCCCGCAAAAACTTCATCAGCCGAGGTCCCCTCTCCTTGAGAAGTTCCGGGGCCTCGGAAAGGGCCAGCCAGGTAAGGGCCCGGTAAAGACTTCCCGACTCCAGGAGCCGCCAGCCTAGATGCCGAGCGAGCATCCGGGCCACGGTGGTCTTTCCGCTTCCCGCCGGACCATCAATGGTAATGATTTCCGGAGCCCTCATGCCTTTTCCAACATCTCCCTCAGGGCCGCGACCAGGGCTTGATTCTCCTCGGGAAGCCCCACGGAGATACGCAGGGCCTCAGGGAAACCGTAGGCCTCCATGGGGCGCACAATAAGGCCCCGCTTAAGGAGGGCCTCGTAAAGGGGACGGGCCGGCCGGCCACAGTCCACCAGGACGAAGTTGGCCTGCGAGGGATAGGGCTTGAGACCCAGGGCGGAAAGCTCCCGGAGCAAAAAATCCCGTCCCTCCCAGGTCAACTCCTGGGTGCGTTGCAGGTGTTCCTCGTCGGCCAGGGCCGCCTCCGCGGCTACGGCCGCCAAGAGATTAACATTGAAGGGTTGACGAATGGCGTTAAGGACCCGAGCCAGTTCTTCGGGCATGAGCCCGTAGCCGATCCTCAGTCCGGCAAGGCCGTAAGCCTTGGAGAAGGTGCGCAGGACCGCCACCGGATAACCGGCCTGGAGAAACTCCACCCCCCGGGCAGCCTCCGGATCGCGCACAAACTCCCCGTAGGCCTCGTCGATCACCACCAGGACCCCCGAAGGAAGCTCCTCAAGAAAGGCCTTCAGTTCGGAAGCCGCGAGCACCGAGCCCGTAGGATTGTGGGGATGATCGAGAAAGATCATCCGGGTCCGGGGCCCCGAGGCCTTAAGGAAGGCCGCCAGATGGTGACGCCCCTTATGCAAGGGAATCCTGGTGATCCGGGCCCCCGCGGTCTGGGCCAGCTTTTCATACATCAGAAAGGAGGGCTCGCTCATCAGGACCTCATCCCCCGGGGAGACCAGGGCCTTAAAAAGGAGGTCCAGGACTTCGTTTGAGCCGTTTCCCAGGACCACCATCTCCGGCAAGACCCCAAAGCGCGCAGCCAGCGCCTCCCGCAAGCGGCGATAAGAGGCCTCCGGATACTGGTGCACCCGGGAAAGGGCCTCTTTAAGGGCCGCCAGGGCTCGCGGAGAGGGCCCCAGGGGATTCTCATTGGAGGCCAGTTTGTAAATGGGCCCGGTAAGACCGAGCTCCCGTCGGACCTCCTCCAGGGATTTTCCCGGAGGATAAGGGGAAAGCTCCCTCAGCCAGGGCTTTATCTCCATGGAGGATATTATAGCCCGGCCCGAGCTAATTCCACGGCCCGGTCGATCCGCTTTTGAAGTTCCGCCGGAAGTCCCTCGATACGCACGTTGAGAAAACCCTGGACGATAAGCGAGGTGGCCTCCTCCTCGGAAAGCCCTCGGGCCATGAGGTACTCAATCTCCTCCTGGGCGATCTTTCCCACCGCGGCCTCGTGGGACATATCCACGTTGGCGTAATAGGCATCCAGCTGGGGAATGGCCTTGATGGCCCCTTTGTCCGAAAGCATGAGCCCTTGGCACTCGAGATGGGCCTTAATTTCCGGGGCCTGGCCGATAAGGTGCCCCCGAGCAATAGACTCCCCCCCGGTGGAGACACTGCGGGAGATAATCTCCGCCCGAGTCCCCGGGGCCTCAAGCGAGACCCGGGCTCCCAGATCAAGGAGGCTTCCTTCAGGGGCGATAACCACCGAGCCGAAGGTGGCTCGGGCCCCGGGCCCCAGGAGACGACAGTTGGGATAGGCCTGAATAGTGGCTACCTGGTGCAGGGTTACGTAGGTGGAAATGTAAGTGCCCCCTTCTTCTACGATGACCCCGGTCCGCGGACGCACATGGGTCTCCTCACTCCACTGATGGATCATGGTGAAGGTGAGCTTTCCGTTGCGCTTGACGTAAAATTCCGAGACCCCGATATGGAAGCCAGAGCGCACCCCGGGGTGGGTGGTACAGGCGGTAATGAGGTTGAGTTCCGCCCCCTCCTCCACGATGATGAGATTGTGCACCTTCTGGACTACCTGAGGGGTGCGGATGTAAAGGCAGGTGGTTACAGGGTAGACCAGGCGGTATCCGGGAAGGACCCGGATGAAATACCCGTCGTCCAGGTCTTCGGCCGTGGCCTTGGTGTATTCGTCCTTTTCCGCAGGGACGGCCTTCCACCAGTAGTCCCCAATCCAGTCGTATTTTTTGAGGGCCTCAGTGACCGGAAGGAGCTCCAGTCCCTCGGGAAGACTCCGGCACTGGACCACCCGGGCATCCGCCTGAAGAAACTCCCCCTCCTTGGGGGCCTCCTGGTCAAACCCGGCCTCCCGGAGACGGGCTAGCTCCTCCGGAGAAAGCTCCTCCAGAGAGCGGGGGGCCTGGGCCTCTTTAGCCGGACGAAATTCCTCTATTCTGGGCTCTAGGCTTCGATTCTTCTCAGACATGATATACACTCCTCGTAGCCGTGTTTCTGAATACCCTCGAAGATCTCCTGAGGGTTCCCCTGACAGTAAATCTGTCCGTCCATCATCACATATCCCAGATCCGCCGGGACATACTGCAAAATAAAGCCCGTATGGGTGATGATGAGGCCGCTTTTGGTGCGGGGGCGATGGGTGTCTTTCTGAAGGAGTTTGCGGATCATGCGTCCGATGACCTGGAGGTTCTCCACATCCACTCCGGATTCCGGCTCATCGATCAGGGAAAGGTCCGGACTCTGGATAAGAAGCTGGAGAAGCTCGCTCTTTTTGAGCTCCCCTCCGGAAAAGCCGCGATTAACATCCCGATCCAGGAAGGCCTCGAAACCGAACTCCCGGGCCAACTCCTCAATCTTGACCCCGTTTTCCTTGGCGCAGAGCTTGAGCATCTCCCGGAGCTTAACCCCCCGGATGGTGGGCGGGCGCTGAAACATGATGCCGATGCCCCTCCGGGCCCTCTCGTAGGGGGGAAGTTGGGTAATGTCTTCGCCCTTAAAAATAATCTTTCCGTGTTTCACCCGATAGGTAGGAAAACCCATAATGGTCATGAGAAGGGTGGTCTTTCCCGAGCCATTGCGTCCGAAAAGGGCGTGGGTCTCCCCCTTGGGAATGGTCAGACTCACCCCCTTGAGGACCTCCTTGCCCTCCACCTCTACCCAGAGATCCCGCACCTCCAGAAGCGGCTCCTTCACCAGGGCCTCCTTAAAGTGGATTTAATTCATCAACTATATAAACTACTCTTTCCAACCTGTCAAGGTCTAACTTATAGGGCTTTTAAGATTTGGCAAGGCGGGCTTTTCCTTTTGGAGGCTCCGGGTTAGGTTAGGAGGGATCCTCAAAAGGGAGGCCGGTCCTATCCGCTGGTCGCGCTGGCTGGAAATTGATCTGGGGGCCCTGAGGGCCAACCTGCGGGCCTTAAAGGGGCTTCTTCCGCCGGAGACAGCCCTTCTCCCGGTGGTAAAGAGCGAGGCCTATGGACACGGTCTGGTGGAGGTAGCCCGGGTGTTGGCCCAGGAGGGGGTTTACGGCTTCGGGATCTCCGAGCCGGAAGAGGCCTTCCGCTTGAGACGGGCGGGGCTGGCCCTACCCATCCTCCTTCTTTCAGGCTTTGAAAGGCACTGGCTTCCCGAAATAGTCCAACTCCGGCTTATTCCGGCCGTGGCCTCCGTGAAAATGTTAGAGGCCGTAGCGGATTTCACCCGAAAGAAGGCCCTCTCCCTGGAGATCCATCTCAAGCTGGAGACCGGAATGCATCGCTTGGGGATCGCCCCGCAGGAGGTCCCCCGGGCCTTGGAGATCCTTAAGGCCAACCCCCAGCTCCAGGTGACCGGCCTCATGACCCATCTTGCCGCAGCCGAAAATCCCGAAGATCCCTTAACCCGAGAACAAATAGCCCTTTTCGAGGAATTAAAAAGAAAAATCCTCTCTCAGGGCCTTTCCGGGATCCGTTTTTTCCATCTGGCCAATTCGGGAGGGATTATCTTCCTGCGGGGGGCCGGGGGCAATCTGGTTCGCCCGGGACTTTCCCTTTACGGGGCCTATCCCTCCTTTCGGGCCCGGGCCTATGTAAAATTGAAACCGGTCATGACCCTGAAGGCCCGGGTGCTCGAGGTCAAGGAGGTCCCGGCCGGGGGGGCGGTGGGCTATGGTCCCCTTTACCGGGCCCGCAAGCGGGAAAGGCTGGCCCTAGTCCCGGTGGGCTACGACGACGGATACCCTCGGGCTTTGAGCAACAAGGGTTTTGCCGTCTTACGCGGTCAAAGGGTCCCCCTCCGGGGGGCGGTCTCTATGCGCACCCTGGCCCTAGGGGTCAGCGGTCTAGAGCCCCCGGTGAACCCGGGAGAAGAGGTCCTTCTCCTCGGAGGGCCGAAAGAGGAAGTCCCGGCCGACGAACTGGCCCAGCTGGCCGGAACCATCAGTTACGAGTTATTTTGCAGGCTGGGCAAAAGCCTCGAGAGGCGTTATCGAGATGTTTAATATTGGTTTCCCGGAACTGGTAACCATCCTGGTGGTGGCCCTTCTGGTCCTCGGCCCGGAGAAATTGCCGGAGGTGGGGCGGGCCATGGCCCGCCTGGTGGTGGAGTTCCGGCGGGCCACGGAGGAGCTCAAACGGGAGCTGGGAGTGGACGAACTGGAAGAGGCCCGGGAGGAAATCCGCAGCCTGGCCGATCCCCTAAAAGAGCCTTCGGCCAAAGAGGAAAAAGAGGATGCTTCCCCGCAGGGATCTCCCTCGGCTACCCCTTGAGGTCCATCTCGCCGAACTGCGCCGGAGGCTTCTGGTCTCCTTGGCCTTTCTTTTCGGCCTCTGGGTCCTTCTCTTTTCTTTCTTCCCCCGCCTTACTCCCGTTTTCCTCTGGCCCTACCGGAGGGCCCTGGGAGATTTTTCGGCCCGCATGGTCTTTACCACCCTCCCTGAGGCCATCATGGCCGCCCTCAAGGCCACCTTCTTCTTGGCCCTGGCCCTAATGCTTCCCCTTCTCCTCTACCAGGGCTGGGCCTATATCTCTCCCGGGCTTTTTCCGGAAGAACGTCGTCTGGGCCGACGCCTTCTGGTGATCTCCTTTTTCCTGATGCTGGCCGGAGGCCTGGCCGGATATTTCGTCTTTCTCCCGGCCCTGCTACACTTTTTCCTCTCCTTCGGTTACGCCCACTTTGAGGCCAACCTCCGTCTCCAGAATTATCTCTCCTTCATGGCCAAGACCCTGCTGGTTTCCGTGCTCCTTTCCGAAATCCCCCTCCTGGTGGCCCTGCTTACCCGGGTAAAAATTATCTCCCGGCGAGTGCTTTCCCGCCGGCGCTGGCACCTCCTGGGAGGTCTTTACCTGGTGGCCCTCTTTCTTACTCCGGGAGATTTTCTTTCCCAGATTCTCCTTCTTCTTACCCTCTACCTCTTTTTAGAGCTGGGCTTTCTTTTGGCTAGATTCCTTTAAAAAGTTCACGGCCTTTAAGATAAGTCCTTTTTAAATCCTGCCAAAGGTTTAAAAAAGCTCCCAAAGGATTTTATGGACTTTGACCCGGAGGGAGAAAAGGACTATATGTGTAACAAAAAGTTTAAGGAGGAGGGCTATGCGTAAGTGGCTGGTAATGCTCGGAATGGTAGGTTTGATTCTTGGGACCTACGGAGTGGGTATCGGGGGCTGTGATAAGGGTCCGGAGGTTATCAAGCTCCCGGCCCCCAAGATGAAACACAGCACGGTGGTCTTCCCTCATTGGAAGCATCAGGAGGTCCTTAAGGGCAACTGCGGAGAGTGTCACCACAGCCGCACCGCGGACTGGAAGCAGGTGCCTTACAAAGAGGGGATGAAAATCCAGGAGTGCAAGACCTGCCACAACAAAAACCACCCCAACAAAAAGCTTAACTCCGTAAAGAAGGCCATGCACACCAACTGCAAGGGCTGCCACAAGGAGATGAAAAAGGCCGGAAAGAAGACCGGTCCTACCAAGTGCACCGGCTGCCATAAGAAGTAAGTAAGAAGTAGGTTTCAGGGGTCTCGCTGAAAAATGGGGGGCAATGTCCCCCCTTTTTTTTATTTCTGCCACTTCTAGTTTTTAGGAATTTCTCCCTTGCCTTTACCCAAGACATTCGTTATAATAAATGCAAAGTCCTGCCCAGGAGGACAGGAATGCCCAAGTGGTTGGAGAAAATGGTCACCGAAAAGGACGAGCCGGTCTTTCCCATTGGGGTGGCGGCTAAGATTCTGGGAGTGAACCCCCGGACTCTCAAAATTTACGAGCAGGAAGGCCTGGTCAAACCGGTAAAGAAGGGCAATAAACGCTATTTTTCTTATAACGATATTGAATGGCTCAAGTGCCTGCGTTCTTTCATCCATGAGGAAGGCATTAGTCTGGCGGGAATTAAGAAACTCCTAGAACTTACCCCCTGCTGGGATATCAAAAACTGCCCGGAAGAGGTGCGCAAAAATTGTACGGCTTATCGGGATCGCACCCGTCCCTGTTGGCAGCTAATCAATTCCGCCTGCAAAAAGATGGAAAAATGCGAAACCTGTGAGATCTATCTGAGAGACAAGGCCCATCTCCTCCGGAAAGACCCCTCTCGGTAGAGGTTCCCCTCTTTTCCTCTCTTTCTTTTAAAGGCCTCAAGAAGTCCTGAAAAATTATTTCCGGGAATTTGGAAATAAAAATTTCCAGAAAAAGGAAAATTATACATGGATATTGACAATAATTTTCGACGTATTAAATTTTTACGAAGAATCTAATCTAGGAGGTTGGTGATGAAGGGACTCAAAGAAGTGGGGCTTTTGGGATTGGGGCTCTTGGGGTTTATGGTGCTAGGACCGTTTGCCATTATTCCGGCCATTGCGGGTCTGGCCTTTATCTCTCGGATGGGAACCGCTTACCACACGGCTACCGAAAAGGAAGAGCAGCCGGAGCTGGCTACCGCCTAACCTAGTCCACTTTCCCTATGACAAGGGGCCCCTGGCTAGGGGGCCCTTGTCATAGGGGATGGCGTGTTAGAAAGCCGTTTCAAAAATGTTAAGGGAGGGTTAAAATGTGGCAGGAGGGGTGGCTTTTTTTTAGGAACTTCGTAAGGCAGAACAAGTTTTGCTTACTGGGAACCCTTATTCTCTTGCTTACGGTCCCCCCGTTAACCATCTTCTCTATTTACGACAATATCCATCATGTAGAATCCCACGTTTGGCAAGAAATCTTTTATCTGGGACTTTTTCCCTTGATGCTTTTAGGTCTAGGGCTTTTTTGTGTGGGCATCTTTATCTCTCGCCAGGGGTTTTTCTCTCGGGAGACCGTTCAGGAATTGATGGCCAAGGCCGACAAGGCCAAGGTCCTGAGGGAGACGGCCTTTCTTACCTCGGTCATACTCACCGTGGTCCTCATTTGCATGGGGGCCATCGTTTACAGCGCTTACCACTACACGGAATCCGTGAATTTCTGCGGAAAACTCTGCCACCGGGTCATGACCCCCGAATTCACCGCTTATCAGCATTCCCCCCATGCCCATGTCAAGTGCGTGCACTGTCATATCGGTCCTGGGGCCAGCTGGTTTGTAAAGTCCAAGTTGAGCGGAATGAAAGAGGTCGTGGAATACCTCACTAATACCTATCCCCGGCCCCTTCCCACCCCGGTCCACAACCTCCGGCCGGCGCGAGAAACCTGTGAAGAGTGTCACCGTCCGGAATACTTTGTGGGTTATAAGCTGGTCATCAAAGAAAAGCGCCAGACCGACAAAAATAATAGCAAACTCTATACCGTGCTCCTTATGAAGACCGGAAGCGGTGGAATGAAGGGAAAGGCCTTCGGGATCCACTGGCACGTCTCTCCGGAGGTCAAGATCTACTACAAATATACGGACCCGAAGCGGGAAAATATCGTAGAAGTGGTCAAGATCGAAAAGGGTAAAAAGACGGTCTTTAAAGGGAGCGAAGAGGCCCGGGAAGGAGAGGTACGCCTCATGGACTGTATGGATTGTCACAATCGCCCTACCCACATCTTCCACTCCGCAGAAGAGGCCCTGGATCTCGAGTTCGTAAGCGGAGCCATGCCCGAAGACCTGCCTTTCGTAAAAAAGGTAACCCTGGAGGCTATCACCCAGAATTATCCTTCCCGCAAGGAGGCTAAGGTCAAGATCGCAGAATATATTCGCAACTATTATCAGAAAAACTATCCGGATCTAGTCAAAAATTCCCCAGAAAAGATAGAACAGGTTATTGCCGCGGCTCAGGAAGCCTATCTCCTCAATGTCTTTCCGGAAATGAAGATTACTTGGGGGACCTATACCAACTTCCTCAGCCATGACGGCTGTTTTCGCTGCCACAACGAGGAGCTGGAAAGCGAAGACGGCGAAGTTATCTCTCAGGATTGCTCCCTGTGCCACAATCTCTTGGCGGAAGAGGAGGAATCCCCGGAAATTCTGGAAACCCTTCTGGGAGAATAAATCCAAGACGGGGGGCCGGTTTCCGTCCGGCTCCCCTTTTCCTTTCGTCTAAAAACTCTCCAAAAAATTCTTTAAAGTTCTCTTAGGGTCCACCAAAAGTCTCTTCTCCCTTAAAATTCCATTTGACCTTTAAGGTCTCCTGTCGGTAAGGTTTTTATCCTAAGAAGTGGAAATTTTAAATTCCAGATTTAAAGGAGGGACCTATGGTAGTAGCTGGTAATGTTAGGCAAGGTCGAATAATGGTTTTATTTGTGATCTCCTTGATCCTTTTGGGGGTGGGGGTGGCCGCCGGGATCCGGGGTTTTCTGGTAGGACACACGGAAGTTTACGGAGTGACCCGGGAGATCCCCTGGGGCATCCTGATCTCCACTTACGTCTTCTGGGTGGTCACCTCCACCGGTCTATGTCTAACCTCTTCCATCGGGCATGTCTTTGGTTACAAGCCCATGGAGCCGGTGGCCAGCCGGAGCATTTTTCTGGCCATCGCCACCATTGTTTCGGGTTTTTTAGCCATTGGCCTAGAGCTAGAAAATCCTTGGAGGCTTCCCATATGGAACACCCTTTCTCCCAATCTGCGGTCCAACATCTGGTGGATGGGAACCCTCTATGGGGCCTACCTCTTTTTCATGCTGGTGGAGTTTGGGCTCATCCAGCTCCACAAGCACAAAGAGGCGGGGCTTGCCGGTCTCCTGGGGGTGATCTCCGGTGTGGCGGCTCACAGTAACCTAGGAGCGGTCTTCGGGCTTTTGCATGCCCACGAGTTTTGGTATGGCCCCTACATGCCCATCTACTTCATCGCCTCGGCCATGATGAGCGGGGCGGCAGCTATCCTCTTTTTTACCTGGCTGGCCTATCGCCTGACCGATCGCCAGATGGAACCCGAGGTGGTGCGCGCCTTACAGGTAACCGGAAAAGTCTACGCCCTCCTTACCGCGGTAGTGATCTTCTTTACCATCTGGAAGATCATCGCCAGCCTGGCCGGAAAACCTCACGGAAAATGGGAAACCATTATGGCCATGCTCAAAGGACCCTTCGCCTTCAATTTCTGGGTCTTTGAGATCTTCTTGGGACTGGTGCTGCCCTTCCTGGTGGTAATCGGGGTACGGGCCCGGGATATCAACGCCATGGCCTATGTGGCCGGACTGGCCCTTTTGGCCATCTTTGTCATGCGCTATGACCTAGTTGTTGGGGGTCAGATCGTGCCCCACTATCACGGTATGCATATCTACGGACTTCCCGAATACTACCACTACACCCCTTCCCTTTCGGAGTGGCTGGTAGTCTTGGGTTCTTTCGGTCTTTTCGGGGCTCTTTTTTCCTGGGGAGAGATGGCCTTTAAGGGTCATCCTCCGGTGAAACATTAAAACTCTTAAGGAGGTGAAAATATGTTCAAGGGTTTTGCCGAATGGCTCAAAAATCTTAAAAACGAAGGGGTAGAACATATTTCCGTAGAAGAAAGGCGGGCCTTTCTCAAACTGGGCCTGGTGATTACCGGGGTCTACGCCGGGGGAACCCTTCTTTCGGTGGTCTCCAGGGTAAGGGAGGTCTATGCGGATATCCCCGAGTATGTGGGACATTACCCCTATAAACCCCACTACAGCATGGTCCTTCGGACCGACCGCTGTATCGATTGCGAACGGTGCATGGAGGCCTGTCGCAAGACCAACCACGTCCCCCCTTACGGCTGGCGCACGCGTATCCTGGAACAACATTTTCCTAAAGGCCCGGGAGAGTGGGAACGACGCTTCATGCCCATCCTCTGCAATCACTGCAATGAACCCCCCTGTGTGCGGGCCTGTCCCACCAAGGCCACTTTCAAAGACCCCAAGACCGGTATCGTGCGGATGAACATCAAAAAGTGCATCGGCTGCAAAACCTGCATGGCGGCCTGTCCTTACGATATGCGGTATTTCAACGAAGAAAAACGGGCCATTGACAAGTGCGACTTCTGCTGGGAGTCCCGGCTCTCCGAGGGAGAATTTCCCACGGCCTGTGCCAAGGCCTGTCCGGCAGGGGTGCGGATCTTCGGCGATCTTTCCGATCCTGAAAGCCAGGTCTATCAGCTGGTCCATGATCCTCAGCGAGCCATCTGGGTCCTGAGACCCTCGATGGGGGCCCGGCCCAATGTCTTTTACACTATTAACTAAAGGAGGTAAGGCCATGAAAAAGAGCCTACTTCTCATCACCATATTTTTGACCCTGGGACTCATCCTGCATGCCTTGCCCTCGGTAGGGCAGGATGGTGAAGAGGAGGCGGAGTATCCCACCTACCCCATTATTTTTACCAAACCTCTAAAGGCCGTCCTTTTCGACCACAAGATCCACGTGGAAGAGGCCGGCCTTTCCTGTGAAGACTGCCATGAGGAGGTCTTTCCTATGGAAGCCGGAGCCACTCAAGAAAATGAGGACTTCAACATGGAATCCCTCTATAACGGAAATTACTGTGGGACCTGTCACGATGGAGAGACGGCCTTTGCCTCCAATACCCGCTGTGCCACCTGTCATATCGGAGTTATGGGGTGGAAGAGACTGACTCAAAAGACCGAAGAAGCTGAAGAAAAAGGAGAACACTAAAACCTCCTTGCCTCCCCCGGGCCGAGGGATTATCTTCCCCCTGGATGGCGGGGGAAGTAGTTTCCGAAAAAAGGATCGGCCCGGGGGATCGCGTCTCCTTCCGCTATCGGGTGCTGGCCGAAGGCGGCCTGGTGGACGCCTCCGAGGAGCCGGTGACCATTATCGTGGGGGAAGGCCGCTTTCCCCCTTCCGTGGAAAAGGCCCTCCTGGGGCACACGGAGGGGGAAGTCCTTTCAGTGTGGGTCCCCCCGGACGAACATTACGGCTGGTATGACCCCCGTAAGATCCAATTTCTGCCCGTAGAAAAGATCCCTCCCCAGGCCCGGCCCGGGGAGACCATCTTCGTCCCAGACGAACTGGGGGTACTTCACCCGGCAAGGCTTGCCCGGAGAGACTCCCGAGTGGCGGTAGTAGATCTCAACCATCCCCTAGCCGGAAAACCCCTGCGCTTTGACCTGGAAATCCTCAAGGTGGAAAAGATCTCCGAGCCCCAAGGAGGCCAGAAGATATGAAATACATTCTGCTGATCGGCGACGGTATGGGTGATTTCCCTTTAAAGGAGCTTGACGGGCGCACCCCTCTCGAGGTGGCCACCATACCGGGGCTGGATTTTTTGGCCCGACACGGAGAAATAGGGTTGGTTCAAACCGTGCCCCAGGGGATGCCTCCCGGAAGCGACGTGGCCAACATGAGCCTCCTGGGATATCCCCCAGAGAAAAAATACACCGGCCGGGGACCCATTGAGGCCGCAAGCTTAGGTATCCCTATGCGGCCCGAGGATGTGGCCTTCCGGTGCAACCTGGTGACCTTAAAAAGGGTGGGGCAGAACCTGATCATGGAAGACTACAGTGCCGGACACATCTCCACCGAAGAGGCCCGCATCCTCATCGAGGACCTTAACCGGGAACTGGCCGACGAAAAGTTGGAACTCTTTTGTGGGAAAAGCTACCGCCATATCCTCCTCTGGCGCGGAGGGCCGGAGGGCCTGCGCACCGTCCCTCCGCATGATCTCCTGGGGAAAAACATCTACCATGCCTGGCAGGCCTATCGGGAAGAGCCCCTGTTAAGGAATTTCCTCATGCGGGCCATCCGCATTCTGGAAAAACACCCCCTCAACCAGAAACGCATCGCCGAGGGCAAACCCCCGGCTAACGCCCTCTGGCCCTGGGGACAGGGGCGTATGCCTCTTCTGGAGCCCTTTTCCCAAAAATGGGGCCTTACCGGGGCCGTAGTGGCTGCCGTGGACCTGGTCAAGGGACTGGGGCGCCTGGCGAAACTGGAGGTGATCGAGGTAGAGGGAGCCACGGGGTACCTCGACACCAATTACGAGGGCAAGGCCTTGGCGGCGCTGGAGGCCTTAGAAAGCCGGGATTTTGTCCTGGTGCATGTGGAGGCCCCGGACGAGGCCTCCCATCAGGGGGATGTGGATCTCAAAATTAAAGCCATTCAAGACTTCGACCGTTATGTGGTTCGCACGGTCATCGAAGAGGCTGCCGCCCGTTTTGAGGCCTACCGCATCCTGGCCGCCACCGACCATCTCACCCCTATTCCCCTGCGCACGCATTCCTCCAAACCCGTGCCCTTCGTCCTCTTTGACTCCCGTTCCGGAGAGGAAAGGCGGGCCGAGGGCTTTTCCGAAAGAACGGCCCAGGCCAGCGGACTTTTCATCCCCGACGGACAGAGCCTGATGAGCCGCTTCCTGGAAAGGGAACCCCGGCTTCCAGAGGAGGCCTAGATGGCCCTCCGCACGGATATCTTGGTCATCGGCTCCGGCATCGCCGGACTCACCCTGGCTCTAAAACTGGCGGATCTGGCCGAAATCACCGTAATTACCAAAAAGCGGGCCGAAGAAACGGCCACGGCCCTGGCTCAGGGGGGTATTGCCTGTGTGATGGCCGAGGACGATTCCTTCGAGCTCCATATCGAGGACACCCTTCGGGCCGGAGACGGGCTCTGCCGAAGGGAGACCGTAGAACTGGTAGTCCGCCAGGCCCCGGAAAGGATCCGGGAGCTCCTGGAATGGGGGGTGGAATTTAGCCGGGATCCCCGGGACCCCTCCCGTTTCGATCTGGGCCTCGAGGGAGGCCATTCCCGAAGGCGGATCCTTCACGTGGAGGACCACACCGGTCGAGAGATCGAACGGGTACTCCTGGCTCGGGCCCGGGAAAGGTCCTCCATTCGCCTTCTTGAAGGTCATTTGGCGGTAGACCTTATCACTTTAGGGAAACTCCGAAGGGATACCGGAAGAGATCGGGTCCTTGGGGCCTATATCCTGCGCTGGGGGGACGGGCACATCGAGACCGTACTAGCCCCGGTGGTGGTGCTGGCCACCGGAGGGGCGGGCAAGGTCTATCTTTACACCAGCAACCCGGACAACGCTACCGGGGACGGAGTGGCTCTAGCGGTGCGGGCGGGGGCCCGGGCGGCCAACCTGGAGTTTGTCCAGTTCCACCCCACCTGTCTTTACCATCCTCGGGCCAAAAACTTCCTTATCTCCGAGGCCCTGCGGGGAGAGGGGGCCGTGCTCCTTGATCCTGAAGGCCGTCCCTTCATGCACAAGTATCATCCTGCCCGGGAGCTCGCCCCTCGGGACATCGTAGCCCGGGCCATCGACCTGGAACTCAAGCGCAGCGGGGCCGACCATGTGTGGTTGGATATCTCCCACAAACCCGCAGACTTTGTCCGTCAACGCTTCCCTTACATCTACGAGACCTGCCTGCGTTTCGGGATCGACATCACCCGGGAGCCTATTCCGGTGGTCCCCGCCGCCCATTATATGTGCGGGGGAGTGCTCACCAACCTGCGGGCCGAGACCGATCTTTTCGGGCTTTATGCCGTGGGAGAGTGCGCCTGCACCGGGCTTCACGGGGCCAACCGCCTGGCCTCCAACTCCCTCCTTGAGGCCCTGGTCTTCGCCCACCAGGCCGCCCTTTCCATCCGCGAAAACTGGTCCGCCCTGCGGGAACTTCCCCAGGTAGAAGTCCCGGACTGGGACCCCGGAGGGGCGGTGGACATGGAAGAAAAGGTCCTCATCTCCCACAACTGGGACGCCATAAGGCGCCTCATGTGGAACTATGTGGGAATCGTCCGCAGCCTGGATCGGCTGGAGCTGGCCCGCCGGCGCCTGGATTTCATCGCCCGGGAGGTAGAAGACCACTACTGGCGTTATATTCTCACCCCGGAATTTGTGGAATTGCGCAACCTCTGCCAGGTGGCCCGACTCATTGTGGCCTCAGCCCTTTCCCGCAGGGAGTCTCGCGGGGCCCATTTTCTCAAGGAATACCCGGAAAAGGACGAACGCTTCTGCCGGGAGACCCTGGTCACCCGGGAGGTCTTACGGCTTTGAGCCATGGGTAGAGTTTGGGGACCGGAAGAAATCGCCCGCCGGTTTAAGGAAATTCGGGAGCGGGTGGCGGAGGCGGCCCTGCGGGTCGGCCGCCGCCCGGAGGAGATCCGCATCCTGGGGGCGGCCAAGGGCCAAAATCCGGAAAAGATCCGGGCCGCGGCCGAGGCCGGCCTGCGCCTGGTGGGCGAAAACTACGTGCAGGAGGCCGAGCGCAAGCGTCCCCTTCTCGAGGACCTTCCCCTCTCCTGGCACCTCATCGGCTACCTCCAACGCAACAAGGCTCGCAAGGCCCTGAAGGTCTTCGATCTCATCGAGACCGTGGATCGGACAGAAATCGCCGAAAGGCTTTCTCGTCTGGCCCTAGAGGAGGGACGGAGGTTTCCGGTCTTCATCCAGGTCAAACTGGCCCCGGAAGAGCGCAAGGCCGGGGCTCCTCCGGAGGAGGTCCCGGCTCTGGCCCGCCGGGTGCTTGAGCTTCCGGGTCTGGAACCGCGCGGACTCATGACCATTCCTCCTTATTTTGAAGACCCCGAGGAGGTGCGCCCCTATTTTCGGCGCCTGCGGGAGATGCGGGATCACCTCTGGGAAACCCTGAAATTGCCTGGCCCCGGAGAACTCTCCATGGGAATGAGCCATGATTTCGAGGTGGCCATAGAGGAGGGTGCCACCCTTGTGCGCCTGGGAAGGGCCCTTTTCGGCCCCCGGCCGCCCAAGGCCTAAAAGCCCTCCGCTGCTCTTAGCCACCCCGGCGCTGGCCCTGGGTCTCCTACTCTCCTTCTGGGAAACCTCCCCTTTCCTCAAAGCCCTCCTCCTGGGAACAAGTCTTCTCCTGCGCCGGCCGACCGTCCCCTTGGCCCTTCTCCTGGGGCTCCTCCTCGGGTCCTGGCACCTCCAAAAAGACCGGAACCTCTTTCTCAAGACCCCGCAGGTTTTCTCGGGAAAGATCCTTGAAGAGAAAGCCTCCTTCGGAGGGACCCTCCTTGAGGTTCAGACCCGAAAGGGCCGGGGCCAGATCCTGGCCCGAAGGATCCCTCCGGAGTGCCGGGCAGGGGCGGACTTCGTGGCCCGGCTCTGGCCCGGACCCCGGGGCTTCCTCAATCCGTTTTCCCCAACGCTTTCCGAAAGCCTCCTCGCCCAGGGGCTCCGTTTCCGGCTCCGCCTGAAAAATAGCCGGGATCTGGAGTGTTTTCCTCGTAAATCTCGGGGAATCTCCGCCTTGAGGGCCAGGCTTTACGGTTTTGCCCTGGGGCTTTCCCCGGAGGCCCGGGGCCTCTTTTCGGCCTTGATTTTGGGAGAAAAGGTCTTTTTGGAGGAGGATTTCCGGGAAAGGATCACTCGCCTGGGCCTCTTTCACTTCCTGGCGGTCTCCGGATTTCATCTGGGTCTCCTCTACGGCCTCATCTTCTGGGCCACCCGGAACCTTCTTTCCCGCCTCTGGTCTTTCTCCGGGATCCCGGTCCAGATCCCCGCGGCCCTGGCCGGTCTTTTTTCCGCGATCTTTTACGCGGCCCTGGCCGGTTTCCCCCCTTCGGCCGAAAGGGCCCTGGCCATGCTCGGGCTCTTCACCCTCTCCCGGATCTTTTTCCGGCGGGTCTCGGGCTGGGAACTTCTGGCCGGAGCGGTGGTCCTTCTTCTTTTCCTGAAACCCCAAGAGGTGCTCTCGGTCTCTTTCCGGCTCTCCGTGGCCGCCGTAGCCGGCATCCTTTTGGCCCACGGCCTCCTGAAAGGCCGTCTTCCCCAACGACGCCTGCTGGCCTGGCCCCTGGAGGCCCTGGCCCTCTCCCTCGGGGCCTGGGCCTTCACCCTTCCTTTGGTGCTTTATTATTTCGGAGAAGCCGCCCTCCTGGGCCCCCTGAATACTCTCCTCACTTTCCCCCTTTGGTGTGCGATCCTCATTCCTGGGGAACTCCTCTGCGGGCTCCTGGCCCTGATCTCTCCAGGAACCGCTACGCCGATGGCCGAGACCCTGGGGCATCTCGCCGGAATTTTCCGCAACCTCCCCCTCCCCTCCCCCGTCCTCCGTCCCCCTTGGCCGGTGGGACTTTTCAGCCTGGCCCTGGCCTCCCTTCTCGCCTCTCTGGTTCTTTTCTTTTACCAACGGAGATCGGCGGCCCTTTTCTCCTGCGGGCTATTTTTGCTCTTAAGTGCCCTGGGTTGGGGGGCTCGGGAGAGGGTCTTTTACCTTTTGGTGAGCGATATCGGCAAAGCCAACGCCGTGGCCGTCCATCTGCCCGGAAACCAGGGAGTCCTCTTCGATGCCGGGGCCCGCTTTGGAAATTTCGAGGCCGGAAGATACGTCCTCAGGCCCCTTTTGAAAAAGTTGGGCTTTCCAGACCCGAAGCTGGTCCTTCTCTCCCATCCAGACCTTGACCACACCGGAGGACTCCCGGCCTTGAAAGAAGATTATCCTCTGCGGAAGGTCCTTTCCGGAGCCTTCCGGCCGTCTTCCTGGAGGCCCCTGGGAGAGATCCCCGAGGCCCTTAAAAAACCCATGGTCCTTTCTCTGGAAAGGGCCCAAATCTTTCTCCTTCCCGGGAGACCCGCTCCCCCGGCGCGCCTTGAAAACCGGGAGAGCCTGCTGAGCTTTTTGGAATATCGAGGGCTTACGGTCTTCTTTCCCGGGGATGCCGATAGGGAAAGACTCTTGAGACTCCTCAGGGAAGGCGCCCTTCTGCCCTCGGAGGTCTTTATCCTGCCCCATCACGGGGCTGCAAGCGGCCTTTTCGCCCCGGCCTGGGAGGCCTTGAAACCCCGGGTGGCCCTGGCCTCGGCCCGGGGCCGGAAACACCCTCACCCCGCGGTACGCCGCTGGCTCAAGGTCCACGGGATCCCCCTCTACGAGACCGCCCGAGAGGGAGCCCTCACCCTCTTTGTCCGTGGAGACCAATTCCTCCTCTGTCCGGAAAAGAGGCTGCGGAAGGGACTTCCGAAAGAACTCCTCTGGCCTTATATTCCCTATGTAGTTTCGGGAGAGTACTGCGAGGCTTATGAACTTCACACCTTACGAGACCTTTGAACACGGAGCGGACATCGGAGTCCGGGGATACGGACGGACGCTGGAGGAGGCCTTTGCCAACGGAGCCCGGGCCCTTTTCGCCCTCATGGTAGAAAACTTCGAGGAGGTTTCCCCCCGGGAAAAAACCCCGGTCACGGTCTCGGCGGAACTCCTCGACGAGCTCTTCGTGACCTGGCTCAACCGCCTTCTCACCCTTTCGGCCCTGGAACATCGAGTCTTTGCGGATTTCGAGGTGGAGATTCGGCGTGAAGGGCAGGAATTCCGTCTTACGGGCCAGGCCTGGGGCGAGCCCTTCGACCCGGAAAGACACCTCCTGGGAGTGGAGGTCAAGGGGGCCACTTTTACCCTGGCCCGGGTGGAAAAGGAGGGAGATCTCTGGGTAGCTCAGTGCGTGGTGGACGTATGAGAGCGGTAGCCGAAAAAATCTCTCTTTTCCTCCCTCCGCCCTCCCTTTCCGACCAGCGTGCGGATGAAAGGCGCCTGCGAGAGGCCCTAAGCGAAGTCCTGGGAGAGGCCCCGGAGATTCCCCTTTCCGTATTAAAAAAACTTCCGGAGACCTTGCGGGCCGGGGATTTTCAGGTGGCGACCGTGGTGGGAAAAAGGGAGCAATCCTGGGAAGTGCTGGAAGTCTGGCCCCGCAAGGGACCGGAGCCCCTGGGTTTGGCCATCGACTTGGGAAGCACCGGGGTGGTCCTCTATCTGGTGGATCTTTCCCGAAAGGAGGTCTTGGCCAAACGCTCCTTTCGCAATCCTCAGATTCCTTACGGGGAAGACATCCTCACCCGACTGCATTTTGCCTCCAAGCCGGAGGGTCTGGAAGAGCTTCGTCGAATTACTCTAGAGGGGCTCTCCGAAGAGATCCGCAAACTCCTGGGCCCAGAGGTTTCAAGGGTTTTTTACTACGCCCTTTGCGGGAACACCACCATGACCCACTTCCTTCTGGGGCTTCCCACCCGTTGGCTCTACCGCGAACCCTATATCCCGGCGGCCAACTGGCTGGACGTCCTCAAGGCCCGGGAGGTGGGTCTTCCCGGACATCCCGAGGCCCTAATCTTCCTTTTTCCCTCCGGGGGGAGCTATTTCGGAGGAGACCTCTTGGCCGGACTCTACTACGTAGAGCTCCTTCGGAAGGAGGGACTGGCCCTTTTCGTGGACGTGGGGACCAACGCGGAAGTGGTTCTGGGAAACCGGGACTTTCTTTTGGCCTGCGCCGGAGCCGCCGGCCCGGCCCTCGAAGGGGGCATCCTCTCCTGCGGTATGCAGGCCGCCCCCGGGGCCATAGAACGCGTGCGCTGGGAGGAGGGGAAATTCGTCTATCAGACCATCGGAGGAGAAAAGCCCCGCGGGATCTGTGGCTCTGGAGCCATAGATCTCCTGGCCGCCCTTTTTCTCTCCGGCCTCCTCTCCCCCGAAGGGGTTTTCCGGCCGGAAAAGGCCCCCGAACATTTCCGGGAAATTAAAGGCGAGCTGGCCTTCATCCTCGCCGACGAAAAGGAGACGGCCCACGGAAAACCCCTCTATCTTACCCAGGGAGAAGTTAAAAATCTTATCCGCTCCAAGGGAGCAATGTTTACCATTCTTAGAGTAATATGTGAAAATCTTGGTGTAACTTTTGATGATATTGAAGAAATTTTTATTGCTGGAAGCTTCGGCAACCATATTGATCCGGAGTCTGCGGTAACCATCGGGATGCTTCCGGATCTACCCCGGGAGAGATTTCGTCCGGTGGGAAACGCCGCCGGAAAGGGGGCGGTGAAATTCCTCCTTGAGGGAGGTTTTCAGGAATTGCGGGAGATCTTACGCCGGCTCACCTATCTGGAGATGAATGTGGAAAACCGTTTTATGCAACTCCTTACCGGGGCCCTCTTTCTCCCCCATACCGATCTGGATCTCTTTCCTTCGGTCAAGGAAAAGGTGGCTCGAAATGCCTAAAGTAGCCCTTATCGGACGCCCCAACGTGGGCAAATCCACCCTCTTCAACACCCTGATCGGGGAACGCAAGGCCGTGGTGGAACGCACCCCGGGGGTCACCCGGGACCGGGTTTACGGAGAGGCGGAGATCGAGGGACGACGGGTGACCTTTATCGATACCGGGGGGCTTGAGCCCGAGGAGGGAGACCTCCTCAAGCAGGAGACCCTGCGTCAGGCCGAAGCCGCCCTGAAGGAGGCCGATCTGGTTCTCCTGGTAGTGGAGGCCAAGACCGGGCTCACCCCTCTGGATGAAGAGGTAGCGGAGTTGGTCCGGGCCTCGGGAAAGCCCCTTATCCTGGTGGTCAACAAGGTGGATGGAAAAAGGGATCTCCTGAACCTTTCCGAATTTTACGCCTTGGGGCTTGAACCCCTGGTCCCCATCTCGGCCAAGCATCGCCGGGGTCTAGAAGACCTGATCCAGCTTATCCTGGAAAGACTTCCGGAAGAAGGACCTCCGGAGGAGGAAGGAAAGGCCCCGGTGGTAAAAGTAGCCCTTCTGGGAAGACCCAATGTGGGCAAAAGCTCCCTTCTTAACCGACTGGTGGGCTACGAACGTATGATTGTCTCGGACATCCCCGGCACCACTCGGGACAGTATTGATACCCTGCTCGAGCTTCCGGACGGCCGCCGCTATCTCCTCATTGACACCGCAGGCATCCGCCGCCGGGCCCGCATCAAGGAACGGGTGGAAAAGTTCAGTGTGGACAAGGCCTTTGAGGCCCTGGAGCGGGCGGAGGTGGCCCTCCTGGTGCTCACTGCGGAAGAGGGCATCACCGACCAGGATCAGAAAATCCTCTCCCAGATCGAAAAGCGTCACAAGGCCTGCCTCATCCTGGTCAACAAATGGGACCTCCTGGACGGAAAACGGGAGGAGGGAAACATCCTCCTGCAACAGATCCGCTATGGGGCGCGCTTTGTGCCCTGGGCCCCCATCCTTACCGTTTCGGCCAAGACCGGGCGACGGGTAGCCGAGATCCTTCCCCTGGTGGACGAAATTTACGCCGAATACTCTCGAAGGGTTCCTACCTCTCAGGTCAATCGGGCCCTGGAAGAGATCCGTAAGGAAAGACCCCTTTACACTCCCTCCGGTAAGAGATTAAAATTTTACTATGCTACCCAGGCGGAAATTAGGCCGCCGACCATCGTAATATTTACTAACTATCCGGAAGAGATTCCCAAAAGTGTAGAACGATTTGTGCGCAATCGCTTGCGCGAATATCTAGGGTTCACTAAAACCCCGATAAAGGTCCTCTTTCGGCCTCGGCGCTAGATGTCCAAGACGGTTTACGGTCAGACCACCGGTCTTTCCCCCAGCCAACTCCGAGCCTTGGAGCGCCTTTACCGGAGGCGAGTGCCCCCGGATTATCTGGTCACCCACGAACTCTGTCGAGAACTGGCCCACCTTTCTAAAGAACTCAACCGCCAGATCGGCCTTCTCTTGAACCGCCGAGGAGAGGTAGAATACGTCATCCTCGGGGATTATCACCGCATCGTGATTCCGGAGCTCGAAAGGCCCCGCAAAGCCCCGGGGCGCCTCCTGGGTCTGCGCTGCCTCCATACCCATCTTTCTCATCCGGGGCTGGATCAGGACGACCTTCTGGACTTGGCCTTCCTGCGCCTGGACACCATGACCGCCCTCGAGGTCCAACCCGAGGGGCTCCCCGGAAGGCTCTACACCGCCTATCTCCTTCCCCGAAAAGAAGGGAACGGTTACTACGGCTTTTTGGAACCCCTTTTCCCCTGGGAGTTGCGCGGGGACTTTCGGGATCTGGTGGAGTCCCTGGAGGAGGAGTTAGAACGCCAGCGCCCCCTCAAGGAGGTGAGCGACCGGGAGGACCGGGCCCTTCTCGTGGGGGTCTACGAGGGGCCGCGCTTTCTGGCTGAGGATCGCCTGGCGGAGTTGCGGGAACTCGCCCGTACCGCCGGGGTGGCCGTGGTGGGGGAGGTCCTTCAGCGGCGGTCCTCTCCAGACCCGCGCTACGTGGTGGGTAAGGGAAAGCTTTCGGAGATCATCATCCAGGCCATGCAGACCTCGGCCAACCTCCTGATCTTTGATCGGGAGCTTTCCCCCTCCCAGGTAAGGGCCCTCACCGAGATTACCGATCTAAGGGTGATCGACCGCACGCAACTCATCCTGGACATCTTTGCCCAGCGGGCCCGCAGCCGGGAAGGCAAGATCCAGGTAGAGATGGCCCAACTGCGCTATATGCTCCCCCGACTGCGGGCCAAAGACGACGCCTTCTCCCGGCTGACCGGAGGCATAGGGGGCCGGGGTCCGGGAGAGACCAAGCTTGAGGTGGACCGGCGGCGCATTCGGGAGCGCATGGCCCGTCTGGAACGAGAACTCAAGGCCATCTCCTCCCAGCGGGCCCTGCGGCGCAAGCGCCGCCGACGGCAGGGCCTGCCGGTGGTGGCCCTTATCGGTTATACCAACGCCGGAAAGACCACCCTCCTCAATACCCTCTCCCGGGAGGAATTCCTGGCCGAGGACAAGCTCTTCGCCACCCTGGACCCGGCCACTCGCCGGGTGCGGCTTCCCGACGGTCAGGTGGTCCTCTTTACGGACACCGTGGGTTTCATCCGGGACCTTCCTGCGGACCTCAAGCGGGCCTTTCGGGCCACCCTGGAAGAACTCTACGAGGCCGATCTCCTCCTCCATCTGGTGGACGCGAGCCACCCATCCTACGAGGAACACCTGGAGGCCGTGGAAAGCCTCCTGGAGGAGATGGATCTCCTCCGCACGCCGCGGCTTCTGGTCTTTAACAAGATCGATCGTCTGAGTCCAGAAGAGGTCCTGGCCCTGCGAAATCGTTTCCGCGCGGAAGCAATTTCCGCCATTAATCCGGAAACTCTCCCTCCTCTCCTCTCGCGCATTGCTTCCTTCCTTGACAGCCAACGCCCGGCGTGATACCCAAAAGAGGGCCAAATTCTAGCTTGAAGGAGGGAGGAAATGAGTAAGATCTATGTTGCCGGGCACAAGAGTCCGGATACGGATTCCGTCTGTTCGGCCATCGGTTACGCCTACCTTAGGAATCAGTTGGTCAAGGCCGGAAGCCCCTACGCCTCCACCCATAAAGAGGAGGCGGTGGCCGTCCGCCAGGGGGATCTCAATCCGGAGACCGAGTTCGTCCTCAAGCACTTCGGGATTCCCACGCCGGAGCTCATGACCGACGGGGCCGGCAAGAAGGTCATCCTGGTGGACCACAGCGAGCGGGGGCAGACCCTGGACAACATTGACCAGGCGGAAATCATCGCCATCATCGACCACCACAAGATCGGAGATGTGACCACCCCCAATCCCATCACCTTCATTAACATGCCCACCGGGTGCACAGCCTCCATCGTGAAGGCCCTCTTTGACTTCTTCAAGGTGGAGATCCCCAAGGAGATCGCGGGAATCCTCCTTGCGGCCATCCTTTCGGACACCGTGGCCTTCAAATCCGTGACCACCACGGAGTTTGACAAGAAGGCCGCCGAAGAGCTGGCCAAGATTGCGGGCATCGAGGACCTGATGGCCTTTGCCATGGAGATGTTCAAGGCCAAAAGTGACGTGGCCGGAAAGAGCCCGCGGGATCTTCTCTACCGGGACTTCAAGGACTACATGATGGCCGGAAAGAAAGTAGGGGCCGGACAGATCGAGGTGGTAAGCCTCGATCTCCTGGCCGAGGTCAAAGACGCCATCTACGAAGAGATGCAGAAGGTCAAGGCCGAAGGCGGCTATCACACCATTGTTCTTATGCTCACGGACATCATGAAAGAGGGGACGGAGCTCCTGGTGGTCACCGACGATCCTTCGGTGATCGAAAAGGCCTTTGGCAAGAAGCTCGAAGGAAAGAGCATCTGGCTTGACGGGGTCATGAGCCGGAAAAAGCAGGTGGTGCCGCCGCTCGAGAAGGCCTTTGGGGCCTAAGAGAGACCTGGCGTGAGCCCGGAGGGGGCGGGCCTGGCGCCCGCCCCTTTTTTATTTTTCTTGGCGCAGCCTTTCGGCGATCTCTTGAGCCACCTTCTCCCCGGAAAGGAGCATGCCCCCGAAGATGGGACCCATTCGGAAGGAGCCAAAAGTGGCGTTGGCCGCCATCCCGGCCACAAACATTCCGGGATAGACCTCCCGGGTGTTCTCGAGAGTGGTGGTTTCCGCCACCTCCGCCCAGAGAGAGCGCTCGCCCTCGATCTTCCCGCTGGGCGTGAAAAGTTTCACGTTCATCTTCCGCTGTAGGACGTGAAGCACCGAGAGTTCGTGTCCGGTGGATTCCACCACGTAGCGGGCCCGGATGGCCAGGGGGTCCACATGGAGTCCGCCCATCTCCACGGCGGTCCAGTTGATCACCAGCCCTACCACCCGGTCCTCCCGCACCATCACGTCCTCCACACTTACCAGGTTGAAGATCTTGGCCCCAGCCTTGCGGGCCGCCAGCCCCAAGGCGCAGACGCACTCCACGGCATCGGCCGTGTAATATTCCTCCTTCCAGGGGCGGACCTCTACCCCCACTTCCCGAAGGATGCGGGCCCCCTCTTCCTGGACCACGATCTCATTGAACATCATGCCCCCGCCCCACATGCCGCCGCCGATGGAGAGTTTGCGCTCGAAGACCGCTACCCGAAAGCCCTCTCGCCCCAGCTTATAGGCTGCCGTAAGCCCCGAAGGCCCGGCTCCCACGATGGCCACATCCACCTCCAGAGCTTCCTCCAGTTTCTTTGTGAAACTTTCCACAATAGCCTGGGTGATCTTGACCTCGTCCAGCGCCATACGAGCCTCCTTTTTGAGATTTGGGGAACTTTAACCACAATTTCCTACCAAAGCAATAGGAATAGAAAAATTTCACAAAGTCTACGGAAAGATCTCCACCACCTTGAGGTGGATATCCACCGCACGGGCAGAGTGCGTAAGGGCCCCCAGGGAAATGAGATCCACACCGGTTTCGGCCACGGCCCGCACATTTTCCAAGGTGACCCCACCGGAGGCCTCAAGCAGGACCCCTGGAGCCCTTTGGCGGGCCAGCTCCACCGCCGCCCGCAACTCTTCCAAAGACATGTTGTCCAGAAGGATGACCTCGGCCCCGGCCGAAAGGGCCTCTTCCAGTTCAGTCAGGGTGCGCACCTCCACCTCAATGCGAAAGACATGGGGGAGTCTTTCCCGAGCCCGGCGTACGGCCTCGGCCACTCCGCCACAGGCCCGGATATGGTTATCCTTGATCAGAATCCCCTCCGAAAGTCCGAAGCGGTGGTTGTGCCCACCCCCTATCCGGACGGCGTATTTTTCAAGAAGTCTCAGGCCCGGGGTGGTCTTGCGGGTGTCCACAATTCTCACCGGCAACCCCTCCACGGCCCGCACCACCTGTCGAACATAGGTGGCCACCCCGGAAAGGTGCTGCAGGAAATTAAGGGCCACCCTTTCGGCCTGAAGGATGGAGGCCACCCGGCCCACAATCTCGGCCAGCACCGTTCCCCCCGAAACCTCCCTCCCCTCTTCCACCAGAAAGTTTACGGCCAGCTCCGGGTCTACCTCCCTGAGCACGGTTTCGGCCACCGGAAGCCCGCAGACCACCAGGGCCTCCTTGGCCCGGATAATTGCCCGTCCCCGGAGGTCTGGGGGCACCAAGGCCTCGGTAGTGAGATCCCCGAAGGGGGCGTCCTCTTTGAGGGCCTGCCGCACCAACTCCTCATAGAGCCAACGAGAAAGCATAGGCCTATTTTACAGAGCCCCCCTCGGGACTCAACTTTCAAAAATTTGACAGAGAGGGAAATCCATGAAAAAAATAGGTTTGATGGAGATCCTGGGAAAAAGCCCGGCCATAAAGAAGGTCCTCCAACTTATAGAGAAGGTAGCTCCGCGGGACAGTACGGTCCTCATCCTGGGAGAGTCCGGGACCGGAAAGGAGTTGGTGGCCCGGGCCATTCACGCCAAAAGCCGGCGGAAGGAGGGCCCTTTCGTTCCGGTAAATTGCGGGGCCATCCCGGAAGAACTCCTGGAAAGCGAGCTTTTCGGTTACGAACGCGGGGCCTTTACCGGGGCCTCCCGCAGCAAACCCGGCCGTTTCGAGCTGGCCCACGGGGGGACCATCTTCCTGGACGAAGTCTCGGAGATGAGCCCCAAGCTCCAGGTGAAGCTCCTGCGGGTGCTCCAGGAAAGGGTGGTGGAGCGCCTGGGCTCCGAAGAACCCCGCCCGGTAGATATCCGGATCATTGCCGCTACTAACCGGGACCTGGAAAAGGAAGTGGCCCAGGGCCGCTTCCGTGAAGACCTTTACTTTCGCCTCAACGTTATTCCCATTCGCATGCCTCCCCTTCGAGAACGAAAAGAAGACATTCCCCTCCTTGCTGAACATTTTCTCCAGAAGTTCTGCGAGCGGGAAGAAGTTCCTCTGAAACGCCTCTCCCCCGGAGCCTTGGAATGCCTGATGAATTATCCCTGGCCCGGGAATGTGCGGGAGCTGGAAAACCTGATGGAAAGGCTGGTCATCTTGGTAGAAGAGGATGTGATCCGGGAAGAGGATCTTCCGGAGCACTTCCGAGGGCTGACCCCTCCTCCGGGCCTGATCCCGGTAGAGATCCCTCCTCAGGGCATCGATCTCAAACAGATGCTTCTGGAGATCGAAAAGACCTTCATCCTGAAAGCCCTGGAGCTTTCGGGAGGGGTACGGACTCACGCTGCCAAACTTCTGGGCCTCAAACGCACTACCCTGGTAGAGAAGATGAAACGCCTCGGTCTGGAATAGGCCCTGATTTTGCATAAGCTCCCATAGGATGCATTCCTTGGTGCGGAAAGTAGGAATATTTCTGCTCCTGGTCTCTGTGGCCCTCCCCGGGCTGGCCGCTGAAGCTCCGGAGAAGGATCCGGCCTGGTGGCTGGAGCAGGCCCGTTTTGCCTATGGAGAGGGGGACCTCTTGGGGGCCCTGCGCATCCTCAAGGAGACCGAAAAGCGCTTTCCGGGAAGACTAGTGCCTCCGCTACGGGCTCTGGAGGCTCGAGTACTTTTTGAATCCGGAAAGGTGGAAGAGGTCATAAAAAGGCTGGAGCCCCTTACGGCCTCTTATGCCCTCTCTCCCGAAGACCTTCTCCTTTTAGCTCGGGCCCATCTGCGGCTCCACAATTACCCCCAGGCCCTCTTCTGGGCCCGCCTGGTGGAAAAGCGGGCTCAAGGAGAATTGCGCTGTGAGGCCCAGGTGATGCTGGCCCAAAGCTATCTGGCCACCAAACTGCGTCGCAAGGCCGCCCAAAAGGCCCTGGAAGTGCTTCGGGAAAGCTGTTCAGAAAAGACCCTGGCCGGGGCCCTGGAGGTCTTGCTTGAAAGCGGCCAGGCCCTGGAGGAGGTCCAGAAAATCCTTAAGGAGCGCCCGGCCCTTCGCCTCTACGCCCCGGGAATCTTCAAGATCCTGGGAGATCGCTGGCTGGCGCAGGGGAAACTGGAAAAGGCCAAGGAGGCCTATTTCCGCTACCTGAATCTCTCGGGCTCCGAAGAGGAGGCCCCCGGAATTTTCCTGAAGCTGGCGGAGGCGGCCTTTCATCGCGGCCGCCTGCGGTGGGCCCGGACCTATTACGAGCTTTTGCTTACGGTCTGGCCCCATCTCGATGAGGCCAAGTTTGCCAAATTTCGGCTCTATCATCTTTCTTATGAATTCAAACGCCGGCTCGGGGCCCCCACCCTCAAGGAACGCAAAGTCCTCATCCCCCTGATAAACGAACTGCGTCGCACCCATCCCGACCACCCCATCACCCGAGAGGCCCACGCCTTCGAGGTGCGCCTCTATCTGGAGGACAAGAAGCCGGAAAAGGCCTTCTGGACCGCTCTGGATTTTCTCAAGCGTTACCCTCGGGACCCCCTTCGCAAGGAAGTAGAAAGCAGACTCTGTGAGGCCGACAATCTCTTCCTGGGCCAACTTTTCGCCGAAAAGGCCTACGCTCGCATTCTCAAGATCCATCGCCAGGAGGGGGCCCTGTTGGAGAAGGCCCGCTGTGGGGCCCATTTTTACTGGCTGGGAAAGACCTACGGGGTCTTTCATCTGGACCTCACCCGTACGGCCTATCTTCTGCGGGCTTATGAGTTCGGGGTCCCCCGGGCCTATCGTCCGGAACTCTATCTGGCCCTCATCCGTGAGGCCCTGGAAGAGGGCCGTCTGGAAGAGGCCTCCGAGATCCTGGAAATCTTTCCCCGGGAATTCCCCTTCTACCGGGATCATCCCCGTCTTCTCCTTCTCAAGGCCCGCTGGCTCTATCAGGCGGGCCACCTCCAGGAGGCCCGGCGGCTTTTCGAAGGCCTTCTTTCCCGCAAGGACTTCCCCAAGGAACTTCGACCGGAGGCCCTGGGTATCTTCTTCCAGCTGGCCCTCCAATTAAAGGACCTGGATTTGGCCTTCCGGATCTTAGAAGATCCCTCCTACCGGGCCACAGACGAAGACTTCGCCTTTTTGATCCAAATGGCCCTGGAAAACGAAGATTATCTCCGAGCCAAGCGGTATCTGGCTGCCGGGAAAAAACGTTTCCCCGACTCTACCCCCTTGCGCTGGCTGGAGGGAGTATATTATGAAAGAAGGGGCCAGGAAGAGGCCCTGAAGGTTTGGCAGAGCCTGGCCAGCGCCAACTCCACCGAAGGACGTCTGGCCCAGGGTATCCTCCGGGGGCTGCAGCTTATCGATCGGGCCCGCAGGGTTATATACTGATATGGCCATTGTCTTCTGGACCCCCTCGGGAAGGCTCCGGGAGCTCGCCGAAGATCTGGCCCGGGAACACTCGGTGCGTCTGCTTTCCGACCTCCTGGCGGACCTTCCCCGGGAAGATTCTCCAGAGATCCTAGTGGCCGAGGTGTCAGGGGAGGGGCCTTCCTTTCGTCAGATCCTTGACGTGGTTCGCCACCACCATCCCGGACTTCCGGTCCTGCTTCTGGCCGAAAGGGCCGGAGTAGAAGAGGCGGTGGAGGCTATAAGGGCCGGGGCCTATGACTTCCGGCTCCTTTCCACGGATAGAGACCTTCTACGGAAACTGATCCTGGCCGCCCTAGAGGAAAGGCGTCTTCTTTCAGGAGAGGAGGGCTTTCTCACCCGGGATCCGGCCCTCCGGGCCCTGCTTGAGCGTTTGCGGCCGGTGGCCGCTAGCCCTGCTCCCGTCCTCATTGTCGGGGAGTCCGGTACAGGAAAAGAGGTCCTGGCCCGCTGGCTCCACCAGGTAAGCCCTCGGGCTCGGGGACCCTTCGTGGCCATAAACTGTGCGGCTCTTCCCGAAGCCCTCCTGGAGTCCGAACTTTTCGGCTATGAAAAAGGGGCCTTCTCCGGGGCCCTGACCCGCAAAAAGGGGAAATTCGAACTGGCCGACGGAGGGACTATCCTTCTTGACGAGATCACCGAAATGCCCCTTCCCCTTCAGGCCAAACTCCTGCGAGTGTTGCAGGAGGGAGAGGTAGACCGCCTCGGTGGGGCTTACCCCGTAAAGGTAGATGTCCGGGTCATTGCCACCACCAACCGAGAGATAGAAGAAGAGGTCCGGGCGGGGCGCTTCCGGGAAGACCTCTATTTTCGCTTAAATGTGATCCCGGTAAGACTCCCCCCCTTGAGAGAACGCCGGGCGGATATTCCCTATCTGGCCGAACACTTCCTGCGCGAATTTGCCCGGCGCTACGGCAAAGAGATCCGGGGCTTTTCCCGGGAGGTCTTGGAGATCTTTGAAGGCTACGACTTTCCGGGAAATGTGCGAGAACTAAAAAATCTGGTGGAAAGGGCGGTACTTCTGGCCCGTGGGCCGGAGATCACCCCCGAGGATCTCCTCTGGGAAAGCCCCCTCTCCCCCACCGTCCCCCGGGAAGAATCCCCTCCTCCGATAAGACCCCTCCGGGAGCTCGAAAAGGAAGCCATTCTGGCGGCCCTTAAGGCTTGCGGCGGCAATCGCACCCGGGCCGCAGAGATCCTGGGCATAAGTGTCCGCACCCTCCGCAATAAGCTCAAGGCCTTTCGGGCACAAGGTTTGCTATAAAAATCTGGCGGAGGGAAGGACATGTTCGGTAGGGTCTTCGAAAAAACCTGGAATCTCGTGGCCCAAAGCCTTAAACTGCGCAATCTGCGGCAGGAGCTTCTGGCCTCCAATGTGGCCAACGTGGACACCCCGGGCTACCGGCGAAAGGATATCCCCTTCCGCAAACTCATGGAGGCCTACCTGGGAGAGGGGGAACTCCCCCTGCGTCGCACCCGGGCCAAACACCTTTCCCAGGTGAAGATCCCGCCCGAGCCCGAGGCCCTGGAGGCCCCGGAGACCGGGACCCCGAACAACGTCTCTCTCGAGGAAGAGATGTCCCGGCTCATGGAAAATCACCTCCTCTCCCAGGCCACCCTTCAGGCCCTTAAGAAGGAGATCGAGATGCTCCGCGAAGCCCTCACCGAAGGAGGTAAATAAGCCATGAATCTCCTCACCGCTCTGCGCATCGCCTCCACTGGGCTCACCGCCCAGAGGGTAAGACTCAACATCGCCTCCATGAATCTGGCCAACGCCCAGGTGACCCGCACCGCCGAGGGCGGGCCTTACCGGGCCAAGGAGGTGGTCCTTGAGGCCCACCCCCTGGAGGAGGACCCGGCTCTGGCGGAAGTGCGGGTGAAGGCCATCGTAGACGACCCCTCCCCCTTCAAGGAGGTCTACGATCCCTCTCATCCCGATGCCGACGAGAGGGGCATGGTGAAGTATCCCAATGTGGACGTCCTCACGGAGATGGTGGAATTGCTTTCCGCCGGCCGGGCCTACGAGGCCAATCTTACCGTGATCACCCTTACACGGGATCTAGCGGTAAAGACCCTGGATCTCCTACGTTAGGAGGTGCCCCATGAAGGTCAATCTCAATCCCTTAAAAAATTTTCCGGGCCAAGGGCTAGAAAAAAAGTCCGTCCAAGAAAACACCTTCGGAGAACTCCTGCGGCAGAAGATCCAGGAAGTGGATCGGGATCAAAAGGCCGCCCTTCGGGCCTTGGAGGATCTGGCCGCCGGACGCCAGACCGACCTTACCCAACTCACCCTGGCCCTCACCCGGGCCGACCTTTCCTTCAAGCTCCTTTTGAGGGTCCGCAACAAGGTGCTGGAGGCCTATCAGGAGATCATGCGCATGCAGATCTAAAGGAGGCTCCTAGATGAAACTACCCCAGCCCCAAGAGGTGGCCGCCCAGCTCCAGACCTTTTACCGGGGACTCGACCGGCGGCAGAAGTTTGTTCTCGCTGGGTCTCTGGTATTGCTCACCGCCCTTTTCGTGGGCTTCATCCTCTGGGTCTCTCAGCCCCGCTGGGGACTACTTTACCGGGGACTTCCGGAGGAGACCGCCGGAGAGGTGGTCAATTATCTCAAGAGCAAGAACATCCCCTACAAGCTTGAGCCCGACGGGACCATTCGCGTGCCCGAGGAAAAGGTGGCGGAGCTGCGCATGGAAATCGCCGCCCAGGGTCTGGTGGGCGGTCCGGGCCCGGGTTTTGAACTTTTCGACAAGGGACAGATCGGGGCCACGGAATTTCTACAGCGGGTAAATTATCAAAGGGCCTTGGAGGGGGAGCTGGCCCGGACCATCATGGCCTTGCGGGCGGTGAAATACGCCCGGGTGCACCTGGCCCTCCCCCGGGAAAGCCTTTTCATTGAAGAAGAAAAGCCCCCCAAGGCTTCGGTCTTTGTGAGTCTCAAGCCCGGCTTTCACCTCAGCCGCAAAGAGGTCCTGGGCATCGTCAACCTGGTCTCCGGGGCCGTTCCCGGACTCACCCCGGAAAATATTACCGTGGTGGACCTCAACGGACGGGTGCTTTACCGAGGGGAAAAGGAAGAGGAAAGGTTTTCCGCCACTCAGCTGGCCTACAAACACCGCTTGGAGGAGGCTTACAAGGAAAAGGTAGAGACCCTGCTTTCCCGGGTGCTGGGGCCAGGGCGGGCCGTGGCCCAGATCTCGGTAGAAGTAGACTTCGACCGAGGGGCCGTGAGGGAGGAAAGCTACGACCCGGAGATGGCGGCCGTAGTCTCGGAGTCTCTCGAGGAAAGTCAAAAGAGTGCCCAGGGCGTGGGAGGCCCTGCCGGAGTCAAAGGGGCCCTGGCGGGCAAGGTGGAGGGAAGCCTTTCTCCGGCCGGCCAGAGCGGGACCTCCTCCCGGAAGAAAGTCATCCGCAACTATGAGCCCAGTCGCACGATTAAAGAGATTTCCCTCTCCCCGGGCAAGCTCAAGCGTCTTTCCGTGGCGGTGGTGGTGGATCAAAAGGCCCTCCCCCAGGGCCAGGAAGGTGCTAAACTAGAATGGATAGAAAAACTGGTTAAGGGGGCCGTAGGTTATAATCCCGACCGGGGGGATGTGGTTGAAGTCTCGGCCCAGCCTTTCCGGATAGAGGAGGTGAAGGGCCCGGCGGTGTGGTTGGAGTATCTGAATCGCCTGATCAAGCCCCTGGTGGAACTCCTGGTCATCCTGTTGGTCCTCCTCCTGGTAGTGCGTCCACTGCTTAAGGCCCTGCTTGAGAAAAAGCCCGCCCCCGAGGCCCTGGAAGGGGTAGAGGCCCCGGGAGAGCTCCCTCCTGAAGAAGAGGCCAAGCCTCTGCCCCACGAGATGGCCTTGGGAATCGTCCAGAGCAGTCCGGAGCGGGCGGCGGTACTGGTGAAAAAGTGGCTCCTTGAAGAAAGCGCCGAAGAAAGGGCCAAGGCCCTGAAGGAGGCCGCCTAAGATGGCCAAGCTTGATCCGGAAAAACTCACCGGTCCTCAAAAGGCGGCCATCTTCCTCATGGTCATGGGGGAAGACTTCACCTCCGAGGTCTACAAGTATCTTGATGAAGAAGACATCAAGCGCATCGGGGTGGAGATGGCCAAGCTGGAGTATGTTCCGGCGGAGGCCGTAAAGAAGGTCCTGGAAGAGGCCAATCTTGAAGCCAAGGAACTCATGTCGGACCTCAGCGTCTCTCCCGAGGAGTTCCTGGAAAAGAGCCTGGTGCGGGCTTACGGGGAAAAGGGCAAACAGCTCTGGGAGGAGATCCGTAAGGAACTCGGGCCGGAGACCTTTAAAAAGCTCAAGAAGCTCGACCCCAAGACCGTGGCCAACTTCCTGCGCAACGAACACCCCCAGACCATCGCCATCGTCCTGGTGCACCTTGAGCCGGATCTAGCGGGACAAATCCTCCAGTTTCTTCCGGAAAAGATCCGTTCTGAGGTCCTCCTAAGGATCGCCCTTCTGGACAAGGTGGACCCGGAGATCGTGGAGGAGATCAGCAACGCCCTGGAGGAAGAACTTCAGGCCGTGAGAGGGACCTTGGGGCGGAAGCTCGGCGGCTCGGAGAAGGCCGCGGAAATCCTGACTCACGCCGGCCGGGAACTGGAAGACGAGATCCTTTCGGATATCGAGGAGGAAAACCCCAACCTGGCCGAAGAGATTCGGAAGTATCTCTTTACCTTCGAGGACTTCCTGCAGGTGGACGATCTGGCCATTCAGACCCTGCTGCGGGAGATCTCCACCGACGACCTGCGTTTGGCCCTCAAGGGGGCCTCCGAGGAGGTGCGGGAGAAGTTCTTCCGCAATATGAGCGAACGGGCGGCCACCCTCCTCAAGGAGGACCTGGAGGTCATGGGCCCGGTGCGACTTTCCGATGTAGAAAAGGCCCAGCAGAACATCATCAAGGTGGCCAAGCGCTTGGAACAGGAAGGGAAGATTATCCTCGGCCGCGGGGAGGAGGAATTTGTCTAAAATACTCAAAGGGGTGGAGGCCCTGCGGATCGAGTTCCAGGAGACCGAAAGTTTCCGGTCCCTGGAGGACTTCTTTGCCCCTAAAGCCCCGGAGAAAAAATCTCTCAAAAAAGAGGACCAAATCCTGTGGAAGCTTGCGGAGAAAGCCTATCGTGAAGGTTACCGTGAGGGGCTGGAGGAGGGACGGACCGCGGGATTTGAAAAGGGCTATGCGGAGGGACGGGCGCGGGCCGAAAAGGAGGCCCAGGCCCTCCGGGCCCGCCTGGAAAAAGAGTATGGAGAGAAGCGGGCACAACTCGATCAATTGCTGGCCTCCTTACAGGAGGAGATCTCTCGGGGGGTGCTCTCTCTGGACCGTGAGGTCCTAGCCCTTCTGAAACTCCTGGTCCAGAAACTCTTTTTCCGGGAATTTCTCCGGGACGAAAGCGTGATCCTGCGGGTGGTTCGGGAAGCCCTGCGGGAGGTAGTGGAGGGCTCCCGGGTGACCGTCCGGGTCCATCCGCGGGAGGCCCGAATCCTTCAAGAAACCGATCTTCGAGCCCTCTCCGAAAAGACCTTCCCCGAGATCCGGGTAGAGGCCGACCCGAGTATCTCTCCCGGAGGGTGTCTGCTGGAGACCGATTTTGGCCTGGTGGACGCCACCCTTGAAAGACGCTGGACCAATCTCCTCCGGGCCTTAGAGGAGGCGGCCGAGGGTGAAAGTTAGTCCCCTTTCCCGCTTCAAGCTGGCCCTGGCCCAGGCCCGCCCCATCGTAACCTGCGGGCGGGTGAGCCAGGTGGTGGGCCTGGTGGTAGAGGCCGAAGGCCCGGCCCTGAGGGTGGGAGATCTCTGCCGTATTGCCACCTCCTCCGGGGAAATTCTGGCCGAGGTCTCGGGCTTTCGCGACCGCCGACTTCTCCTCATTCCTCTGGGCAATCCGGTAGGCATCGAGCCCGGGGATCGGGTCTATGCCTACGAAAAACCGGTAGCCCGGGTAGGCCAGGAGCTCCTAGGCCGGGTGGTGAACGCCCTGGGGGAACCCCTGGACGGGCGACCCCTACCCTATCTCTCCGAGACCTATCCCCTCTATAACGAGCCCCTGCGCCCTTTTGAAAGAGAACGCATTCAGGAGCCCCTGGATGTGGGTATACGGGCCATCAACGCCCTCCTTACCCTGGGAAAGGGGCAGCGCGTGGCCATCATGGCTGGCTCCGGGGTGGGCAAGAGCACCCTCCTGGGCATGATGGCCCGCCACACCCAGGCCGACGTCAACGTCATCGCCCTCATCGGGGAGCGGGGCCGGGAGGTACGGGACTTTATCGAGCGCGACCTGGGGGAGGAAGGGCTTTCCCGCTCGGTGGTGGTGGTGGCCACCTCGGACGAGCCCCCGCCCCTGCGCCTCCGGGGGGCCTTCTACGCCACGGCCATCGCCGAATATTTTCGCGATCAAGGGCTGGATGTCCTTTTTATGATGGACTCCCTCACCCGCTTCTGTATGGCCCAGCGTGAAGTAGGGCTTTCCATAGGAGAGCCCCCCACAGCCCGAGGTTATACCCCTTCCGTTTTTGCCCATCTTCCCCGGCTCTTAGAAAGAATGGGACCCCGGGTGGGGGGAGGCAGTATCACCGGAATTTACACCGTCCTGGTGGAAGGGGACGACTTTAACGAACCGGTGGCCGATGCCGTGCGGGCCATCGTCGACGGACACATCGTGCTTTCCCGGGATCTGGCCCACGAGGGCCATTATCCGGCCATCGACCTCCTGGCCAGTGTGAGCCGACTTTTTAAGGATCTGGTTTCCCAGGAACATTACGCGCTTGCCCGGCGCTTGATTCGCCTCCTGGCCACCTACCGCCGGGCCGAGGACCTCATCAATATCGGGGCCTATGTGCGGGGAAGCAACCCGGAGATAGACGAGGCCCTTGACAGAATCCAGGCCATCAGGGAGTTTCTCCAGCAGGAGGTGGAGGAACGGGCCTCTTTTGAAGAGAGTGTCCAGAGGCTTAAGGAGGTGCTCGGGTGAGGCGGCCTCCCCGCATCCTGGATACCCTGACCTATATCCGGGAATTGCGCGAAGAGCGGGCCCGGGAAAGATTCGGGCTGGCGGTGCGGGCCCTGCAGGTGGCCCTCGAGGAATCTGAAGCGCTCCAGAGGACCCAGCGGGAATACTTCCAGAGCCTGGCCGGAAGGCGTCTAGATGGCGGAAGTCTCCGCCTTTGGGGAGAAGGCCTTGAGGCCACCTTTCTGGAAAGACACCGGGCCGAGGAGCGTCTGCGGGCCAGAGAAAAGGAGGTAGAGACCCTTCGAGCGGAGCTGGCCCGGGCCCATCGAGAAAGACGGGCCGCGGAGACCTTAAGAGAAAGGCGCTGGCGCACCTGGCTGGCCGAAGAAGAAAAGCGCTTCCTGCGAGAAATGGACGATCTCACCCTGATGAGGAGGGCCCGCCTTGGACGGCCGTAAAATCCTTCTAGCCCTGGCCTTAGTGTTGGTCCTCAAGGCCGGCCTGGGACTTTTCTTTCTGGAGGCTGGCGGCCCAGGGGTAAAGGCCCAGGAACCCTCCCCTTCGGAAAACGCCTCGGCTCCGTGTCCTCCGGAGCTCTTCGAGGCCCTGCGCCTAGAGCGGGCACGCCTGGAAGAACGCCAGAAGGAGATCCTCCTCCGGGAAAGGCGCCTCAAGCTCCTTGAGGCCCAGGTGGAAAAGCGCCTTACGGCCCTTCTCGAACTGGAAGACACCCTTCAGAAAAAGCTCCAGCGCCTGGAAACCATCGAAAATGAACGCTTCAAGCTCCTGGTAAAGGCCTATTCCGAGATGCGTCCTTCTAAGGCTGCCGGGCTTCTCATGAGCATGGATCCGGAAATGGCGGTCAAGATCCTTTCGGCCATGAAAAGCGACCAGGTGGCCCGGATTCTCGCGGCTATGCCCCCGGACAAGGCCGCCCCTCTGGCCGAAGCCCTTTCCGGGCTCCCCCCTAAGAACTTTTAGGCCGCAGGAGACGGGCTCCCAGGAGCCCCACCTCGAAAAGAAGATAGAGGGGAACAGCCATAAGGCTCATGTTGAAGACATCCGGGGTGGGGGTAAGCACCGCAGCCAGAATGGCGATGATCAGAATGGCGTGCCGGCGAAAGCGGGCCGCCTTATAAGGATCAAGGAGTCCGATCCGGGCAGCCAGCATCATCAAAAGGGGCACCTCGAAGATGAGTCCAAAAGCCAGAAGGAAAAGGCCCACAAAGTTTACAAAGTGACCCACGGAGATGGTGGGAACCAACTCCCCTCGACCGAAGGAAAGAAGAAAACGCATTCCGTAGGGAAGAGAAACGAAGAAACAGAAGGTCATCCCTCCGTAAAAGAGGAGGCTTCCTCCCAGAACCAGGGCCAGCCCACTCCTCCAGGAAAGGCCGTAGACCGCGGAAAGGGCCCGCCAGAGGAGGTAAAGGATAAGGGGAAAGGCCACGGTCAGGGCCAAGATGAGGGCCAGCTTGAGGACCGCCAGCCAGGACTCCGCCACCCCGAAAAAGGCCAACCGCTGACCGAAATGGCCCTCAAGCCAGAGGAGAAGCCTGGGGGCCGTCCAGAGAAAGCCTAGAGTCAAAAGAAAAAGAAGGAGCAAGATCCGGAGGAGATAACGCCGTAGAACCAGAAGGGCACGCACCAGGTCCTTGAGCGGGGCTTCCTCACTCATGAAAGAAGGGTCTCGCGGAGATAGGCCACCGCGTTCTTAAAGAGCTTGAGGCCCGGGGTCTCCGGGGGCAGCTGCTCCCGCGTCCAGCGAGGATGATTGGTGAAGTGGTTGAAGGCCTCGGGGTGCGGCATGAGGCCGAAGATACGCCCTGTGGGATCACAGATTCCGGCAACGGCCTCCACCGAACCGTTGGGATTAAAAGGATATTCCTGAGTGGGACGCCCGGTTTGAGGATGGGCATACTGGAGGACGATCTGCCCCTTCCGGAAAAGCTCCCGGAGCACATCCTCGTCCTGGGCTACGAACTTGCCCTCCCCGTGGCGCACAGGAAAATAGAGCAAGCCGGAAAGGCCCCGGGTAAAAACGCAAGGGGAGTCCGGATTGACCCGCAGCCACACCCAGCGGTCCTCAAAGCGCCCGGAATCGTTGTAAGTGAGGCTCACCCTGCGTTCTCCATAGCGGCCCCCCAGGGCCGGAAGGAGCCCCAGCTTCACCAGGAGCTGGAAGCCGTTACAGATCCCGATAACCAGCTTTCCGGCCTCGATAAATTCCAGGATCTGGTCAAGGAGCCTCTCTCCGGAGCCCACCACCCGGGCGTGCCGCAGACGATGGGCCGCAGCCTGAGCCGCCCCCAGATGATCCCCGTCAAGAAATCCCCCCGGGAAACACAAAAGATGGTAATCCCGGAGGTGTTTTTCCCCGTAAAGAAGTTCGGAAAAGTGGACGATTTCGGCCTCCGCTCCGGCCAGCCGCAGGGTGTGAGCGGTCTCCCGCTCGCAGTTGATCCCGTAGCCGGAAAGCACCAGGGCCCTGGGTTTCATGTCCCAAGTTTTAGAGTATTTTTGGAATCTTCGCAAGCGCGAGAGGAGAAAAGGGGCGGGCCTGAGCCCGCCCCTTAGGTTTAGCCCAGAATGGCTCGCAGGTCCTCGTCCGGGGTGGAAATGGGCCGGAGGTTATACTTTTCGGCCAGGAATTTCAGTACGTTTTCGGAAAGGAAGGCCGGAACACTGGGCCCCAGACGAATGTTCTTGATCCCCAGATAAAGAAGGGTGAGGAGGATGGCTACGGCCTTTTGCTCATACCAGGAGACGATCAGGGACAGCGGAAGCTGGTTTACGTCCACATTGAAGGCCTTGGAGAGGGCCAGGGCGATCTGGATGGCGCTATAGGCGTCGTTACACTGCCCCACGTCGAGAAGACGCGGGATGCCCCCGATCTCCCCCAGGTCCTTGTCGAAGAAGCGGAACTTCCCGCAGGCCAGGGTAAGGATAAGGGTGTCTTTGGGGGCCTTCTCCACGAATTCGGTGTAATAATTGCGCACGGGTTTGGCCCCGTCACAGCCTCCCACCAGGAAGAAGTGCCGCACGGACCCGCTTTTTACGGCCTCGATCACCTTGTCGGCCACGGAAAGGACGGCGTTGCGGGCAAAACCGGTCATGACCTCCTTCCCAGGCCGGTCCTCAGGAAAGCCCCCCATCTTCTTAGCCATCTCGATCACCGGGGCAAAGTTTTCGTCCGGAATATGTTTTACCCCCGGAAAGCCCACCGGCCCCAGGGTAAAGACCCGGTCCTTATAGGAATCCTTAGGAGGCATGAGGCAGTTGGTGGTCATGACAATGGGCCCGGGGAACTCCGGAAATTCCTTCTGTTGGTTCTGCCAGGCCGTTCCGTAGTGGCCTACCAGATGTTTGAACTTCTTAAGTTCCGGATAGCCATGGGCGGGAAGCATCTCTCCGTGGGTATAGACGTTGATCCCCGTGCCCTCGGTCTGCTTGAGGAGCTCATAAAGGTCCTTGAGATCGTGCCCGGAGACCAGGATGGCCGGACCGGCCTTCTGTCCCAGAGAAACTTTGGTCGGCACGGGATGGCCGAAACTTTCCGTATTCCCGGCATCCAGAAGTTCCATGGTGCGCAGGTTAATGCGCCCGGCCTCCAAGGCCCGGTTGACCCAGTCTTCGAGAGAAAGATCGTCCCGGTAAAGATCCACCAGGGCCTGCTTCATGAAGCGATAGACCTCCTCGTCCTCCTTGCCCAGCTTGGCCGCGTGGTAGGCGTAGGCGGCAATCCCCTTGAGGGCGTAAAGCACGGTGAGCTTGAGGGAGAAGATGTCCGGGTCTTTGGCCTTTTCGGGCCGGAGCTCCACCTCCTCGCCCTGCTTGATCATCCCTTCTATGGTTCCCGCGGACTCAAAACGGGCCGCCTCGGAGACCTCGCTTACCCCGGCCTCGGACCGCAGCTTCTCCCGCCACTCCACCGCCCGGCGAATGTAGTCTGCTATGCGCTCAGGATCGAAATTCACGTTAGTAAGGGTGGAAAAGAGGGCCTCGCAGAGGAAATGATCCACCTCCCGGTTCTTCACCCCCTTCTCCTCGGCCTTTAAGGCTACCTCCGAAAGGCCCACCAGGGCGTGCACCAGAAGATCCTGCAGCTCATCCACCTCGTGCGTTTTTCCACAGACCCCGATCTTAATACAGGCCTGCCCTTTAGCGGTCTGTTCACACTGATTACAAAACATAGCCTTCACCTCCTTAATGGATTTTTTCTATCCAGTTTAGAAATTTAATCCCTTCTCTCCACCCCGCCTTGACCTGGATCAAAAGCTTTCCGAAAATAAAAATATGGTTCTTAAACGTCTCTTGTCCACCGGGCTTGGGGAAGGCGAGCCCCTGGCCCTTTACCTTGCAGGACTTACGGCTTACTATTTAAAAATAATTTTCAGGAGGCGGCCATGAAAAAAATCCTCTGCGGATCCTTACTCCTGGCCCTTTTGATCCTGGCGGGGCCGAGCCGGGCGGAGGTCCTGCGCACGGTAGAAAAAGAGGTCTATGCAGTCTATCTCGTGCCCGCCCCTCGAGGCTTTCCCACGGAGTTGGGCTACGTCATGACCAACTTTGGGCCGGGGAATATCAACTTCCTGGAAAGGGTGGATGTGGTAGTAGACCGGGAAGGCCGGGTGCAGGGCCTTCAGGTGGTCTATACTCCTCCGGACGGCTTCCGGAGGCATGTCTTTTTGAGCGGGCCTCGGTCCCTGGTGGTGGAGGAGGCCCGACCCGGGTCCCTCAAAAAACGCATCCTCTTTCGGGTGATCACCACCGACGAGTTGAATCAGCTGGACTAGACCCTATCTCAAAAAATCCGCAAGGGTAAAAAGGCTGCGCAGGGGCAGGCCTTCGGCGGCAAGCCTTTCGCGCCCCCCTTCCTGGCGATCCACCAGGGCCACCACCCCTACCACCGAAAGCCCGAAATCCCGGGCCCTTTGGGCGGCCTTTAAGGCCGAGGCCCCGGTGGTCACCACGTCTTCCAGAATCACCGCCCGCATCCCGGGGCGTACATGGCCCTCGAGATAGCGTCCAGTGCCGTGTCCCTTGGCCTCCTTGCGTACGATAAACCCCTCAAGCTCCACCCTTTCCAGCCCCGCGGCCAGACATACCGCGGCCACCAGGGGATCGGCTCCAAGGGTCAACCCCCCTACCGCCTGCGGCTCAAAACCCCGGGCCTCCTCCCAGAGGAGACGCCCGATGAGCGGAAGGGCCCGGGAATAGAGGGTCACCTGTTTACAGTCCAGATAATGAGGACTTACCTTTCCGGAAGAAAGGCGGAAACCCTGGGGCTTAAAAAGATAGGCTCGGGACTTTAGGAGCTCAAAGAGGGCCTCTTTCACGGCACAATCTCCGTTCCCACGCCCTGATCGGTAAAAAGTTCAAGGAGCAGGGCATGGGGCACCCGCCCATCGATGATATGGGCCTTGTGGACCCCGGAGGCCAGGGCCTTTTTGGCACTCTTGAGCTTAGGGATCATCCCCCCCCGGGCCACCTCTTTCTGTAAAAGCTCCTCCACCTCCGCCAGGGTGAGGCTGGAAAGGAGCCGCCCCTCCTCATCCAACACCCCTTCCACGTCGGTGAGATAGATCACCTTTTCCGCGGAAAGGGCCCCGGCCACGGCCCCGGCCACCAGGTCTGCGTTAATGTTGTAGGCCTCACCCTCCGGCCCCACCCCCACCGGAGCGATCACCGGGATGAAGCCCGCCTCCATCAGGGTATGGAGCACCCCGGGATTGACCTTCTTCACCCGCCCCACCCGGCCGATATCAATAATCTCCGGAGGGCGATCCTCCCCGGTATAGCGATAGACCTGCATCTTCTCCGCCTCGATGAGGTCCCCGTCGCGCCCGGAAAGTCCCACCGCCCGGCCCCCGTGGCGATTGATGAGACTTACGATGCTCTTGTTGACCGTGCCCACCAGAACCATTTCCACCACGCTCATGGTCTCCGGATCGGTCACCCTTTGCCCTTCTACAAAAACGGGCTTGAGCCCCATCCGCTCCATGACCTGGCTGATCTGGGGCCCGCCCCCGTGGACAATCACCGGGCGGATCCCCACGTATTTCATGAGGACGATGTCCTGGGCAAAGGCCTCCTTCAGGGCCGGATCCACCATGGCGTGCCCGCCGTATTTCACCACCACCACCTTCCCGTAGAAATGGCGAATATAGGGAAGGGCCTCGATGAGGACCTGGGCGGTATCCATCCGGATATTAGACATGTTTTGCTATATAAAGCAGGGACGAAAAATCTTCAAGGCAGGCTAAAAGACCAAATGATCTTCCGGTAAGGGACGCACCCGCTTACCGTAGCCTAAATGAACCACAGGTTTGCGACAGCTCTCACACAAACGATAATACCGCACCCGGTCTTCCAGGGCATCGATTATCTTTTCTACCGCCTCCCGCATAAAGGCAAATTCCTCCGGACTCAGACGGCATTCGAAAACACTGTAAAGTACCCGCACCCCGAAATCCTCCATCACCCGGGCCACTTTCCGGAGCCTCTTTTCGTCTGCGATGTCGTAACAAACAAGATGCTTCTTGAGGCCCGGATCCTCGACGAGCTCACTCGGCTCAATACCGCTAAAGCCCTCACCAAAGGCGCTGAGATCAACGCCAAACTTCACGAAGAGGTCTACGCCACCATGCCCTAGCGGAGGTCGCGTACATGATCGGTGCTTTCTTAAACCGTTTTCGCGACAGAATTTCCTCGAAACGCCAACCCCCGCGTCCGCCGCCCGCAGACGCGGATTTTTCCTCGGGCGCTTTTTCTCTCGGCCGCTCGCCATCGATTACGAAGGCACCCTCTACAACGTCGAAACCGGCGAACGCATACCCCCTACCGAAGCGGGACGCTACCGTATCTTGCACATCACCTCCGTCCGCTCGCACGTGATGCGCGATCGGCTTGCGGGACGGTTTTCCTACACTTACCGCACGCGCGACGGCAAGTACCTCATGGCCTCCACTCTTACTCTGCCCTTCCTGCGCGATGCCGCGGCCGACCACTACCAGAGCGCCGCCGTGCTTTTCACGGCGCCTGCCGTGGCCATAGCCTGCATCGGACACCGCTACGAAGTCATCCACCTTCCCAAAGATCCCTCCGAAGCTCGGGAAGCCCTCTCTCGGTTCGCCTCGAACTTTTATCAGGGCATCCGATACGTCAGCGTCCCCTTAGATAAAGCCGTCGCTTTAGTCCAGCCAAAGAGTAAGAAACCCCTCATCGGCGCCGTGGTGGGCGGACTCGCCCTCTGCCTCTCCTTACTTCTTGGTGGAAACAGAGAAAAGACCCCTACCCTACCCCCTCCTCCGCCGCCTAAGGCCCAAACCGCTCGTCACACTGTCGTGGATCCCCATCTCATCGCTATGTGTCGCTCGAGAACTATCATCCTCCGAGCCTTCCGAGAAGGACTGCGGGCGCAACGTGACCTCGGGTTTCTAGGTGACGTCGCTTTCGATGGCAACGGACGTTTTGGCCTCTACTACCCGTTGCCTCTCGCTAACACCAAACGCGTAAACGATTTTTACGTTCGCACCGTAATCGTCGCGCCGACCGCCTCACCCGTTTGTGCTCCGCCTGAACTTTCGCCCTCCGATTGCCTCGCGACGCTCTTTACCTACCACCCCGAAATCGAAGGACAGTCCGCCACCGGGTTCGTCCTGCGGTTTGCCGGCACCTATCCCATCGAAAAGGTCGCTCACCTGCTCGCCGCTCTCGCTAAATGTCCCGCCGTGGTGCGCGGCAACGTCGCCTTCCGCGATCCCTTCAGGCGCGACCTCGCCTTGCACGTAACCGTCCTAAAACATACGCCGCAACCGGCCAGTTCCCTCAACACCGCCTCAACGCCGCTCGCTAGCAACTAGGGAAAGGACAACTCCGGTCAGATTTTTTCTGATTGGGTCGGATCGGTTCCGATTGAATCCGATTCATTCGGAAAATTCGGACTTCTCCAGTCAAGTTTTTCGGAAAATTTCGGAAAATTTCGGAAAAAACGGAGTTCTCTAGTCAAGTTTTTCGGAAAATTTCGGAAAATTTCGGAAAAAACGGAGTTCTCTAGTCAAGTTTTTCGGAAAATTTCGGAAAATTTCGGAAAAATTGGAGGGTTTACGTTACTGTAAAAGAGAAGCCTGAAGGAGCGGACAGGTCGGATTTGGGCACTCCGGACAGGCCGCCTCCGCTACCGGCGTGATGAGGCGTAAGGCCGCCCGAGTTACCTCGGGATCAAAAATTTTCCCCTCTCCTTGGCGCAGGAACTCAAGCGCCTTCTTCGGGTGCCAATCGGCGCCGCGATAACCCCGCGGGAAAAGCAACGCATCCGCCGCGTCTACCACTCGGGCCACTCGGGCCAGGAATGGAATCGAACGCCCCCTTAAACCTCGGGGATAACCGCTACCGTCCCAATTCTCATGATGATACAGGGCTATCTCCCGCGCGAGGCGCAACCCGATCGTGGTTTCAAACCTTCCGAGAGGACTTTTGAGACGCCCCGCCCGGTGCCATTCCCGGAAAAACTCGAGTATGTTCTCCCCGAACTCGGTGTGACGCTCCACCATCTCGCGCTCGGCGGACGTGAGGCGACGTCTTTTTGAAAGGAACGCCCAAGGGATAGCCATCTTACCGACGTCGTGAAGCTGAAAGGCCAACCAGAGTGCTCTGGCGGGCACCTGTCCCCAGAATTCAAAATGCCCGCACTCGCTAACTACCGCTAGTCCCAACGCCGCAAACCGCAAGCAGTGCCCCGGCGTGCGCGCCACCTCAAAGTCAATCCTCGAAAGCAACCGCAAGGCGCCCTCAAGTTCGTATTTAAACCACCCTCCAGCCGGAATGAACATCGTTTCGCTCCTTTGGACTCGCTTCGGAAAATGGACGTATAGCCGGCTTTACTGCCGTCTTGAACCGAACAACGCTTCTCGTGTGGTCTCCTCAAGAAAAGCCAGAACCCGCTCCCATTCGTCTCGGGGTAAGCTCAAATAGCTCCCCCGATCCTGACGCACCGCGAGCACAAAAAGATCCGCCCTCTGCACAAAACCGCTTCTTATCAGGCGCCCCATACCACGGGTGTCCCGAAAGGCCTCGTGCCACATGATCAACGCCTCGAACACCTCAAGCGCCGTTTGCCTGTGGCTTCCGTCGGGATCCGGGTACTCCAACGCTATGTCGTACACCACTCGCTCCGGGGGACGCCCCTGCGCGAGGTTGTTCTCCGCCTCCGAAGTCCAGACTCGCCAGCTCTCAAGCACCACCCCGGCAATGTGTTTCATCACCTTTAAACGCCGCTCGCCTTCGTTCGGCTCAAAAAAGTCAAAAATACCTTCGGGCCGCACCCGCTCGTCCCGCACCCGATGGGGAAACCGATAGGTAAAAAGGAAGTCGCTCTCCTTGAGCGTCATACGTAGAATGTGCGCGATGGTGTGCTGATCCCCTATAAGGGGAAGTATTTGCACTCGAATAAGCTTGTCCCTCACCACCACCTGCCTCCTCTCCCCGGATTACCCTTCCATCTCAAAAGCCTCCTCCGCGGCCTGCATCATGGCCTTCACGCTCGCACTAACCCGTTCGTCCGCCAGCAGTCGGTCAAGCGGCACCATCACCACTGGGACCGCCTCGTTCAGACTGCGCACGGTGTGAAAGTGCTCTCCTGGCATAAGGGGACGCCAAATCAGATCGCCTCCGTCCCAGAGGAGGAGAAACCCGTTCTCGTAGGGCAAGAACGATCCCTTGATGACGTACGCTTCCAGCATCTCGGTGCGTTTCTCAATGTAAAGCACGCCCTCGGATACCTTGCCTTGGTAAACTTCAAGGGGTGCCCTCTCCCTCTCTTCCATGACATCCTCCTCAATCGCTTTATTGTTCTCTCCTTCCCTTCGCGCGCCTTCTTGAGTATGGTCTTACGGCACTTAAACGGCAAGCTAACTTCTTTCCTTGAAACCGTTTCGGAGGCCGGAACTGAGATATGTGATGTCCCACAGAACGCAAGGATCACAAAGAAAGGGAGGATGTGAGGTTATGGACCATGAGCTCACCTATGAGGCGATTAAGCGAGAGGTCTTCGTCAACACTATCAAGCAGGCCGACCGCCTCATAAAGCGCGGGTTGGATCAATGCGGGCGCCTCGTGGAAACCACCGATCCCGAGGAGCGCCGCCACCTCGGGTTCGTGCTCAACATGACTCTCATGCGACTGCTAACCTTGTTCCGAATTCTCACCTTCTCAACCCTTATAGGGGAACCACAAACATAGGGGACTACAAACGCTTGGCAAGGGCCTGTACTACCTCGGTGTATCTCATACCTCGCTCCTCCCTTCTTTTTTACCACTAAATTAACATAACAAACACGAACCGCTTAACGCCACACTGAATTCGTCGCAAGCAAACCCTGCGTCTTTCACGGCCCTTCTCCGAAACCTTTAAACGCCAAGGGATTTCGGGGTTTCTTTTTCAGTTGGAGGGGATGTTAAGATAGAACTGAAAAATTCAGATTGGAGGAGAAAAAATGGCAAGACCGGAAAACGAAACGCAGGCGGTTAGCGTGCGGGACGCGTTGCAACGTCTGCACCAAGAAATCACCTCCTGTCACGCCTGCAACCTGCGGAACGGCGCGAGACTTCCGGTGCCAGGTTCGAAGATCGCCGAAATCCCGGATTTGCCACGGGTGCCGCTGTTGATCGTTGGGGAAGCGCCCGGACGCGAGGAGGACATTCAGGGGGCACCCTTCGTCGGTTGGGCGGGCAAGTTTCTCCGCAACGTCCTCAGACGCACTTACCTTACGGATCTGACTTACATCACCAACCTGGTCAAGTGTCGCCCGCCGGAAAACCGCGATCCCGAGCCCCAGGAAATCATCGCTTGTTCGCCACACCTCGACCGTCAGATTGAGATTGCCCGGCCCCATATAATTCTCGCGTTGGGACGATTTTCCGCGGGCTACATCTGGGAGAAGTTCCTCCACGAAAAAGAGAACCGTCCCTTTCCCGGGATCACTCGGGTGAACGGACAGGTCTTCCCTCTTGAGCGCAATGACGAACGCCTCTACGTTTCCTTCTTTTTTCACCTGGCCTACGTTCTCCGTCAAGCGCGGAAAGGCAACGAAGCTCTCCCTAAGCGCTTCCGCAATCACTTTTATGGATTGCGGATCATGCTCGAGGATTACGGCTACCCCATGCGCCCCAAGCGCTATCGATAACTTTTAAGAAATTTTTTATCTTTTGCGGGCGGGAAGACCCCTCCCGTAAGGGAGGGGATGAAAGCCCGCAGGTACGTAAGCCTTTGAAACTAAACAACCGTAAATATAAATTACAACCGCAGAGATGAAAACAAAAAGAGCAATAGTCTTTGAACTAAATCATCTAACAGAGGAACAGGAGATAATCCTCGGATACCTTACCTATCATGCAGGAAGACTCTGGAATCAAGCAAACTACCTCATAAAGAACAAGTTAGCAAAACCCGATTACAGAGACCTGTATAACAAGCTCAAGGGCGAATCCCTACACTTACGCTCCTTACAATCTCGCTCAGCCCAAATAGTTCTTGATGAACTCTCAAGAGGATGGATTAACTTCTTCAACTTTTTAGAAAATCCTGGAAAATTCAAAAAGAAAGGAATAAACATTGTCAGACCACCCAAATATGTAAACCCTGAAAATCCTCACAGAGTAGTAACGTGGGACAAAACAGGATTCAGAATAGAAGGAAGCAGAATTAGACTTTCACTGTCAAGGAGTTTAAAGAAACACCTATTAGAAAAGTTTGGAATTTCTCCTGAATACCTCTGGATAGAAACGGGATACAGAAAACTCAAAGACTTGAAAGTTCTCAACATACAGATAGTTCCGTATAAATCGTATGGACACATAAGCTATAAACTTGTTGTGGTGTATGAGTTAGAGATTCCGAATAGGAAGCCACAAGGGAACAAGGTCTTAGCGATAGACTATGGAGTATCAAACTTTGCAACCTGCGTGATAGAGGGGAACCCTGTCTCCTACATCATAGATGGGAAAGGGTTGAAGACACTTCTGTGGAAGAAGCTCAAGAAAATAGCTAAACTTCAAAGCAGATTAGACAACCTTAAAAACAAAGGAATTCCGACGACTGCATTAGAGAAGAAACTCCACAGACTCTGGAAGAGCGTAAAGAACTTGCTAAGAGACTTTGCCCACAAGGTAAGTAGTCTCATAAAGAGACTTGCAGTTTTAAGTGGAGTAAAGACGGTAGTGATAGGAAAAGTTCAAGAGTCAAAGAACAAGGGAAACAACTTAGCCGACCTTGTAAATCAGATGTTCAAGCTGCTGCCTCACGGGAAAGTAACAGAATACCTGACTTACAAGCTCAAAGAGGCGGGTATAGGAGTTAAGCTAATAGACGAGAGCTATACTTCCGTTACCGACTCCTGCGATGAAGAAGCAGGGGTAACAAAAAAGAGCAAAGGTAACGGAAGGAGAGTAAAGAGAGGACTTTTCCTATCACCGATTAAAGGGCTCATCAATGCAGATGTTAACGGAGCGAGGAACATCTTAAGGAAGTTCAAGAGGAAGTGGTTTGACCTTGTAACGGGACTTGGGAAGGTAGTAAGGGTAAGAATCTACAGAATGAGCGAAGGTATCTCCGAATCTCTGCTTTTTGCGGGGATAGGAGTATGTGGTGGAGTGAACCCGCCACGAGGGATAAGGACTGGAAAAACCAGTCAAACTCCCTCAGAAGCTCCGTCCGTAAGGGCGGAGTAGTTCACCGATAAAAGATAAGAAAAAAGTTATCGATAGGGTTCATTGGGGAACGAAAGTTATACGCCCGCGGGGGATTTTTGTTTTTCACGCTCTTCACGGCGTTTGAGTTCGTTTTCCCGAATCTTTTTGAGGCGTTCCGGGTCGCTTACCGGCCAGAGCACCCTGCCCTTTTCAAGAAAATCCTTGTAGTACAGCAGGGCCAAACGTATTCGTCGATCTTTAACCGCGCGGGCCACCACCGCGGGCGGTATGTTGGTCTTTTCTCGTATGCGAGCGAAGCTTTTCGCCGCTCTCTTAGGATCAGTTAGGTCAAGCGGATCCCGAACGCCGAATTCCTCGGCGAGCGTCTGCTCAGGAGGCGTTGTTTTAATGCGCTTAAGGAGCGTTTTTTCCGAGGGCACCTGTCTTATCTTTATGCGCAACGCGAGCCATACGACAATGCCAACAACCGCTCCTACGACGCCCACCCTCAAAGGCGAGGCCTGTGAGTTCCACACCGCTTGAAAAAAATGCGTAATAGGCACGTTAATCGCCGCGGAAGGATGCGTCAAATAGTACCACGCCGCCTTGAAGAAGGCCGTCCCCACCCCCGCATCAAACGCCATGAAGGCTTCGAGGCCCTTTACCGCGAGCACGCCGGCGTAAAGCAAACACCTCAACGGCGGAATCAGGACGAACGCCAACGTTACAAAAGTGCCGAACACGAGAACAAAAACGGAAACCAGGATAACGTCCTGTACCGGATCTTCATGATCGGACGGTCGGAACGCCATATCCCTACCTGACCATCAATTTATTAAGAGGTGCAGAAAATGTATGACATGAAAGAATTTTTGTGGTAGTCTTCCCCTATGAAAGACGCTCGCTATTTATCCCCAAAAGCTCAAGAAGCCATAAGACTTAGAGCCGTCCGAGCTGTCCTCAATGGCCAGTCTCAAACCCAGGTGGCTCAAACTTTTGGTGTGGCCAGAGGGACCATTTCAAGATGGCTCAAAATCTATCGGGAAAAAGGCGAAGAAGCCCTTTTGGCCAAACCTCGCGGACGACCTAAGGGAGGAAAGCTTAAGGGTTGGCAGGCGGCGCTGATTTGCAATCTCATAAGGGACAGATGTCCAGACCAGATGAAGCTTCCCTTTGCTCTTTGGACTAGAGAGGCTGTGGGGCAGCTCATAGAGAGGAAGTTTGGGATCAAGCTATCGGTATGGACGGTAGGGCGGTATTTGAGGCGGTGGGGCTTTACGCCGCAGAAGCCTTTGAAGCGGGCCTATGAGCAGAATCCTAAGGAAGTAAAGGCGTGGCTTGAGGAGGAATATCCACGGATCAAGCAGAAGGCCCGAGAGGAAGGAGCGGAGATTTACTGGGGAGACGAGACAGGGATCAGGTCTGACCATCAGGCAGGAAGGAGTTGGGCCCCTAAGGGGGAAACACCGGTGGTGGAAGTAAGCGGCAAGCGATTTCAGTTCAACATGATATCGGCCATAAGCAACCGAGGGAAGATGAAATTCATGATTTTTGGGGAGCGGTTTAATGCGGAGATATTTATCGAATTTTTACGAAGACTCATAAGATCCAACGAAAAAAGAAAGATATTTCTGATAGTTGACAATCATAGGGTACATCATGCGAAGAAGGTGTCAAAGTGGGTGAGTAGACATAAAGAAGAGATAGAGATTTTCTTTTTACCGAAATACAGTCCGGAGCTGAATCCGGATGAATATCTGAATCAAGACGTGAAGACAAACGCAGTGGGAAGGAGGAGGTCCCGGACGAAAGAAGAATTGATGGGCAACGTGAGGAGCTATTTGATGAGCACGCAAAGGCAGCCAGAGATAGTGAAGAGTTACTTCCGTGCTCCGGCAGTCAGATATGCCATGTAATGTCACACATTAATTGCTCGGATTAATAATATATTTAGTACCTCGCAGGCTCGGAGGTGACGAGGGGTGTTCCGCCCTCTTTCCGGTAATCCCGTCCGCTACGTGACCACACGATGAGAGCGTAGCGATAACGCCCTCCCTTGACCGGCACCACGTAGAACCGATCCGCCGGAGGCGCGACTTCCATGCGAGCAAGCTTTTCTTTCACCGCCGCTTCGTAGCTTCCGTAAAAACCGAGCACGTAAAGCTCGCCGCCTTTGCCTTCGAGGAGCTCCTCCCACGTGCCCGCTTTAAACCGGGCGGGAGTGCTCAAGGTACAGAAAAACAGGGCATCAGGTTTCAACCTTAGTCAAATAACCCTGTTTTTCCGTCCACCCTACGGGAGCTAAAACCTCCCGCCTACTACCTCCTATCCCATAGAGGGACTCGGAGGATACTTGCAAGTAAAGAAAGTCCACAAGCTTGAACCTCACAGGATTACAGAGCTTGATAAACAGAATTTTCAGGTTCTCATAAAAGCTTAGTTTAAGGAGCTTTGCTCCCACCCTCAGTATGTTCAACGCTCCTACAAGGTCTGCGTGAAAAACTTTGTTCATAACCCTGTCCTTAAAGAGGTTCCCGTTCCTGCTACCCTTCCTCAGCTTCCTTATCTCTTTATCAATCTCCTTTTTTCTTCCTTCATCTTCCTCCTCTGACTTCAATTTCCCGAGCTCCTGAACCCTCAACACATCAGCAAAAGGAGAAGTCTTTGACGTATAGCTCTCATCTACCTCTACAACTTCCATTCCGAGCTCCCGAGCTTTGTATTTGATCAGCTCTATAAGTTTCCTGAACGGAATTGACACAAACTCCTGATTGGTCTTCCTCCCTAACTCTATCTCGTTCTTGCTATCAAGAGCGTTCTTCCCTATGTAAATTACCCTGTGTCCTGTCTCGTGGAGCAAATCTACTAACTTCCTCGCTATCTTGTGCAGGTTGTTGTCAATCCACCTCTTCCTGTGAGCTGATAAAACCTTCTCCTTTATCTCAAGTTCCTTCAGCTTTTTCTTAAAGTCTCTTCACATCTTCGTAATCTCCGCTCTTTATCTCATTCCTCAGGTAATCCATCTGAGACCTTAGCTTCGCCTTTTCTTTGTTAAACCACTGATTGAAAGCTTTTATCTCCTTTCCCGAGACTATGAAGCTCTTAAGCTTAGGATTTTCACTTACAATGGATATAAGCTCGTCAAGCCCTATATCTATCCCCGCTCTGTATTCTCCTTTCGGTTCTCTCTTTTTTACTTCCTGCTCGTAAACAACATCCACATAAAGGTCATCTCCGAAGAACTTGAGTCTTACGGAAGAAACTCTATGAGGGAAATCTTTGGGTAGTTTCACTTTGAGGTATCTGCCGCTCCTGAGTTTGATTATAAGACTATCTTCTTCCTGTCTGAAAGTGTTAGCGTTTCCTTCTGCGGAGAAGTTCATCAAGTATCTGAGTTTTTTAGGCTTAGGAGGTCTGGGCATTTCTTTGAACTTCTCAGGATTATTCCTGAAGCTCTCAAGGGATTTGAAGAAACTCCTGAAGTCCTTTATAACCTGACGAATAACAAACTGGATGTAATGGGAATTGTCTATCTTCTCCTTCTGAGCTTTAAGTCTCTCAAGAAGTTCCCTTAATTCAGAATTGCCCTCTACATTCTTTAAGGTCCTTTCAAACTCCTCTCTGTATTTGCCTGAGTAGTTCTTGGCAACCAGACCGTAAAGGATGGACTGGTTTAGCAGATGCTTCCTGTAGAGGAGGTAGTATTTTCTTATGAGTATTATGAGCATGTTTCTGAAGTGAGCGAGGTCTAAGAGGAGAGTCCTTACTCTTTTCTTTTTCTCCTTTCCGCTCACTCTTATGGAAAGGACTCTCTTACCTGATGACACCCTCTACCACCTTCCTGAGCTTTCTTCTATTTGAATAATACTTCATAGAGAAGGAGTGTAGCAAGGTCTTGCGTAGATAACTGTTTTCCTTTGAAAAGGTTTTCCCATAGTCTCAAGAAGATACCTGTAAACGCTCATGTCGCTAACCTTTCCTTCGGGCTAAGAACAAAATAACAAATCGCTTTTCCACGCCCCAACCCGCTCAATTCCGTTCACCATAACGGTTTCCGGGAACGTGCGATGTGACGGTGAGTCCTCAAAGGTCAGAAGAGGCCTGCCTCGCGGAAGAACACCTCAAGGTGAGCCGCCACGAAGCGGTAGTGTTCCCGAAAAAGCGTCACTATGGCGAGGCCTCCCAGCACCGCCGTGAGTATCGTTTCCGGCGTTGATCCCGTTCGGAAAAAACGCAACCCAAAGGAACGCCTCCTCGGGGAAAGCAAAGGCACCCTTCCTGTAAGGGCGTCTTCAACGATGTGAGCGAGACATCCCACGGCGAACCAGAGCACCCCAAAAGCCACCCACGCCGGAAACGCGGGAGCGGTTTTCAGGCCGTAGAAAGCGAGGAGGGCCGCCGCCAAATAGGGGACAAACCAGTGGCTTCCCTTCCGGTGGGCGTAACGGGGTACCCTCCCACACCACCAGACGAATTCGATGAAGTCGGGAAAAACGCTGCTTAGGGCGGCGATCAGGGCGGCGGGAAATGAGTGGGTGATAAGGTAGACCGCCGAAAAAGTGATCGTCTTGTGGGCGCGCCAAGTCATGGTGAGGAAGAAAGTAGCGTGCGGAGGAGAATCTGGGTCGCGGCTAGGGGGCTTAGGAGGCTTCCCGAGGGCGAGAGCGCTACTTTGTTTTTTAGACCTAAAATCTAGGAGGAGGCCCTAGAATGGGTAGGTATTATAAGATTGCTATCCTTTTGCTGGCAGTTTGTGCCTGCATCTCTTGGGAAATGGATTCTTCAGCGGGGACTCTGGGGACAACGGACGCCACCCTGCAATCGTCCAATCTCCGCTTTTCCGCAGGGCAGGCGTTCTCTGCTTGGGGGACCGGGTCTTCTGGCATGAAAGTTTACGCTTTTGTGGGACCCACTCTGAAGGACTTGTCTCGGAAGGACTTGGCTGTTTATAAAACAGTAATTCGAACTTTTGGTGTGGCGGTGTTTGCTAAGAAATATGTGTGGAATAAACCGCCGGTGGTGAAATGGAGGCGAGCTGCTTTTTGGAAGGGATTCCTTTTTTCGTCGTCGTCGAATAGTTTTTTTTATGATCAAAGTGAATTTACTTCTTCCAGCAACTATGGAGGGGGGGTGTTTCTGGAAGTTTTTAAAGAAGAATGGCAGGGATTATGTGCGTATAGAATGCCGTCATGCTTGCCGGTGCACCAAAATAGAGTGGCCGATCTGTGTTTCGTATTCCTGTCCATTGGTACGAAGCGTTGATATAGATCTCCAAAACCCTGGCACGCGCGTTGTTTTCCGAAATTTGAAGGTGAAATATTGCTTTGGGCTGCACTATGGATTAGGATATTGCGGAGGTGATTCGTGGAGAAAATATGCAGGCCTTGCCTGCGCCTATGGCTATTGGACTCTCACGACCGCTCCCGATCGTGTGTGCTTGTCTGGATGGTGGGATAGGGTTTACCAAGATGAGACGTGTCATTTCGGTGTAATCGCTTACAGGAATTACCCAATACCTAAAGCTTGTGTCGTGCGGATTGAGTGATTTTTCTTTACTCAAGGAAGGCCTCACCTACCTGACGGGTTAGACCCACATCACCCATTGGGCCTTCCCCGCAATCAAAATTGAAAAGCTTGACCGATGAACCGTCAAGCCGATCAGGCGGCGGGTTGTAGGGTTCTGGGAGTGAACTTTCGACCTTTCGGAGTCTTCAGTCCAAGACTCGGGCCGATCTGAACGATCCCTCTCCTTTCAAGCTCCCCTAAAAAACGCAAAACGCTCTCCCCGCGCCCCGAAGGATGATTGCGGAGACGCTGGGCGAGCTCTTCAAGATCCACCTCATCCCAGTAGATGTCGCCCGCGAGTTGCCTCAGGTAGCTCCACTTTCCCTCGATGCCTCCGCGCACGCAGAAAAGGTCCGCAAGGGCGATCTCGGTCGGGGCCACCTTTCCGAAAAGATCGGTTGGCGCTCTTTTCAGGGAGCGTACCTCCACCGGATACCTCGCCCCGCCGGGGTATTCAAGCGTGAAGGGTCGCTTTGAACGCCAGGCCCGCGGGGTCATGATGGTGATGGTGTGGATCCCTTGCGAGAGGACACCCTCAAGGGAGAGCGCCCGCTCCATGCTCACATAGGCCGGCCAAGCGACGGTCACCGCGACCTCATCCGGATCCGGTAAGTCACCCGCGAAGGCGTACCATCCTTTGCAAAGACGCCAGAGGATTCCTTCCCGCACCGCCCGGTGCGTGATTACCCGCAGGGATCGTGGGTTCAGCCGCCCGACGGCGCCAAAATGTGTGGCAAGATCCTGGAGGGAAAACACCCGGCGCCCCTCGAGAGCTCTCTTAAACTCCATCCATTCTCTATACCGCATTGCCGTTTTCCTCCGTTTTCCTTGCTGTTTTTATTTTGGTGTCGGAGACGGCGTTTTTCGTGGATGTTCGTTCGCCGGTTCGGTTCCCGCGGCGCGTATTCTCTCAAGCAGGACCTCGAACAACCCTCCCCGCGAGAGCGTTTCCTCCGCGAAGCGGAGGACCTGCTCGCAGTAGACATACGCTACGAGCTCGCTCGCGCGGTGCATCGGAAGCGCATACCTTGTGAAGGTCGTCCGGAGATCCTCAAGGGCCTCGGGACGGTTGAGCCACTCCCTGAGGCGCCCTACCCCTTCCCGGAATTCGCTCGTACTCAGGCGGTAATCCCTAAGCTTGCGAGCGACGAGTTCCACGAGAGCATCGAGAGTTTTCGAAAGAGCTTCGGGATGCAGGAGCCCTCTGCCCTCCCCTAGGAAGTAGAGGTCGAGCACGTCGCGCACCTTGGGTTCTCCCCAAGAGCGTGCTCGGGCCACGAGTGCCACCACCTTGTCGGCAAGGATCTCAAAGGGATCCTCCACCGCAATGAGAGCCCGTTCAAGAGGTTTTACCGTGACGCGGTAAGCGGCGACATTTGCGATCTTAACATTGACGCGGGTCTTGCGTCGTTCGCCCTTTACTGAGGCTTTTACGATAAACCGCAAGACATCTCCCTCTCTCTTTTGACACTTGAGCTCGGCGGACTCTGCCTCCTCAATGAGGGCGGGGATTAGTCGCGTCGCCTCTTTTAACGCCTCTTCGATCGTGGCGGAATCTTTTGCCGGGTGATCGAGGTTGTTTCGGTGCTTTACAAAATCGAGATCCTCCGACCAGCGCACATTCTCATAGAAGAAATAAAGACACGACCCGCCGTGGAACACATACCGCGAGAAGAACCCCTTGGTCGCAAGCGCCCACAAAATCACCCTCTGCATCCGAACCTGCACATTCTCCGCGTCATGCCCCTGCCTCGACATCATTGCTACCCCTTTGCTGGCGTAAGCTTGTTAACAATAATGTTAGCAACCTTTCGTTGATAGGGCAAGGGTTTTCCGGTTCGCTTTATCTTTCGCGGGCGAAAAGGCCCCTCCTCCCCTTTATCCCTAGCTATTCGCCTCTGACGTCTTTTTGAGGGCGTTTGGGTCGAAAGGCTTGCCTCGAGCAAACATCCCTAAAATAGCTCTCGCCACCAGGTACAGAAAAACAGGGCATCAGGGAGGTCCCTCCCCCGCGTCTCCTTTAAAATGGGGGCTATCTCCCCTCTTACCAGTTCGTAGAGGCGCTCGGCCAGGCCGTAGCGCAGGAATTCCTCCACCGCAAAGGACCACTCTAAAAGAAGGGCGTAAGGAGTGAGATCAAAAACCGGGGCCACCCGTTGCTCCTCCGGGAGATTTTCCACTTTTTTTAGGAGATCCCAGAACTTCAAAGGCCCCGTAATAAATACCCCTTATCCTTATCCCCTTAAGGACCCGGGCATAGGAAAGGGCTACCAGGTTGAGCATGGGAAGAGAACGAAAAGAATGCGTAATGTCAAAAAAGACCTCCTCTCCTTCCGACAGGTTTTCTATTACCTTACGAAAGTTGTCTCTGATCTCCTCCTCCGAACGCCCTTCCCAAACTTCCACGGGGACAAGAGAAGGCTTAAGGGACTTCTGACGGAGTCGCGCCTCCAGACCTTCCTCAAAATTGCCTCCGTCTTCCCAGTTTTTCCTCCGGGCCTCGGCGGTAAGGAAAAAAAATCAAACGATCCTCCTCTTCCCAGTCCGAACAGAGCAATTCCACCAGGGCCTCCTGCACAAAAGGGGTCAACCCGGAGGTCTTGCCCCGCAGTTGATAATGCACCGGGACGTAACCGGTGGTCCCTAAAAAGGACATAAAAACCCGACCCATTAGATCCTCTTCCCCATTTTCTTTTTCACCGAAGATCCCTTTTATTTTTTCTTTTTAACCACCAGTTTGAAGCGCCGGCCAAGCTTTTGTAAGTCCGGAGGCCGGGGATCCGCCTGGACCTCGGTTTCCGGGATGTAGAGCGCCGCCCAGCCAAAGGGCTTTAAGCCCGAGGTGCTTTCGGGTCTCCTCTGCTCGGAAGCCAGCCAGACAGTGGTGGCCTGATCCCGGTAAGTATCTCTGCCCCGGGCGCCCCGGATATAGATGTGTCGGAAACCCTCGATGGTTACACACTCGGCCCCGCTGTGACGCCCCAGGCGGAGAGGATAAGCCCCCGAGGGGAACTCCGGAGGCCCGGCTCCCAGACGGGAAAGGATCTCAAACTCCCGGCCGGCCTCTTTTCCGTAAAAGGAGGCAAGCGCCTTAACTATCTCCTCCAGGATAATCCCTCGGCGGTCTGATCTTATCAGGGTAATTTCTCCCTCAAAAACCGCCCCGGGTTCTATCACCTCCAGGATCTGGAAGGGGCCCCGGGCCTCTCCGCCGGCTTTCTTACGATTTACAGCATAGACGATGCGGGTTTTTACCGAGCCTAAAGGACGAAAATCCGAGACCTTGAGCAGTCGAAAAGGATCATTCTGAAAACGGTCTTTGGTATAGTCCAGAATATCGGCCTCCAGCTGTTTGCTGTCATAACTTTTGCCATAGCAGTAGTCCTGCCAGGTTTTTCCCTCCACCTTTTTCCGCCGAAAATTAAGGATCGCCGTGCGAAGGGCCCCCTTGACCGCTGAGCCGGGAATTATGGGCACCCCTTCATTGGGAGAAAAAGCCGTGCGATAGATGGTAAACTTTTTGAATTCGTTAGCCAATTTGCGGGGGTTCCCTAATAAAGTTTCCAAACTTTTATAATGATCCAGAAAATCCTGAGAAACCGGTATGTGACGCCTCACAAAATCAGAACCCCTCTCCCGGATAAACTTTCTGGCCAGTCCATCCACCAATAAGTAAAGCTTTGCCAAGGATTCGGTAGTCCCCTTCTGGCAAAGGAGTTTGAAAGCCCGCAGCTCTTTTTCGTCAAAATGGGCCACAAATCTCTCAAAATCTAGCACTCCCAGATAGCCATCCGGGTGAACGAAAAATTCCGTGGGTTCATAGACCTCTCCGGTGCCCAGATGAAGGGGGGAGAGGACTTTGAGGCGCACTTTATGGACCTCAAGGGGAAGGGCTTTCATGAAAACCCTCCAGGGGAAAGACCAGGCTATAGCCCTGATGCAGGGCCCTCTTCTCCGCCTTGGAAAGGCCGGAAACCGCCCGACCTACATAAGGCCCCGAGGGATTGGAGGTCTTGAGCACCGCCCCCTCCTGGGCCATAAGGACCGGCTCCTTGAAGGGATTTTCGGAAAGGGCCAAGGGCCCCCCGTGACGCCCGAAACGCACGAAAGGTTGGTACCAAATTTTTTCATACTCCCCCGGGGCGGGGATATAGGGAGCCAGGGTATAAAGGGTGGGGGAAGGCTCCGGGAGGGGCAAATCCTTCAGGTCTTCCACCTCAAAGCGGCCAAGGCCCGCAGAGGCATCCCGACCGAAACCCACCTCCCCCATTCTCCGAAAGGCCTCGGCCAGGGATTCCTTATCCAGGGCCTCCTCCCGGAAAAGGGCCAATATCGCCAGCCTCAGTCCGGGCAAATACCAGTGGTTTTCCACCTGATAAGGGGCAAAGCCCTCTCCGGTGGAAAAGGAAAGGCGATTAAGGGAATTATGGGATTGAGGGAAAAAAAGAAGCAGATCCGGGGGTTTTTCGGGAAGAGTATCCTCAAGATCTTTCCAAAAGAGCTCCACCGCCTCCGCAGGCTTCAAAAATTTTACCTCCCTTAAATTCACCTTCGTCCCGGAAACCAGCATGTAACGCCTTTTCTTTTCCTCCTTGCGCCTTGTGAGCACCTCAAAACAATCTCCGTCCTCCTGCAGGAAAAAATGTACGGGAAGGGTCGGCCGGGGTAAAAGCCAGCAGGATCGGCCCTCCCTTTCCAGGCGAGGAAAGGCAGAGGAAAAGACCACAAAGGGCTCGCCTTCGTAAGCCCTGCGCCAGTGCTCTAGATCCCCTTTGATCAGTTCGGGATCAAAGACCAACTGCCAGAAAAAATGCCCAAAGATGGTGTCCCCCTTAAGAGAGGTCCCCAAGGGACCGAGAGGCCTGATGACAATCTCCGCCAGCTTCATGAGATCACGCTCGGGAAAAAGGATTCATAGCTTGAAAACGCTGATCTATTTCCGAATTGTCAAATTTGAAGCGCACCCGACCGTAGCCGCGGCTTCCGCTTCCCCCCAGGACATCGTATTCCAGGAGTTTGAGGCCTTCAAGGAGAAACTCCTCCAGCCTCTCATCCCCTTCGAATATCTTAAGGGTAATAGAAAACTCAAACTCCACCCCCGCGGGCACCCGTTCGGTAAAATGGGGATGCACCGCAGTGCCGGTAATGCGGTTGATGGTGTTTTCGGCCTTCACCTCCGTTAGCACTATCTCGCCCCTTCGGGCCTTTTCCCGACAATCCTCGGTGATAAAACAATCGGAAAAAGAGGCCCGGGTGGGACCGAGACCGAAGGCTTCCTTGGCCTCGGCGTCGGCCCCGCTGGCCCCGAAAAGTTTGAGAATCTTTAAGGCCACCTCCTCTTCTTCCTTGGAAAGGTCTTTTTTAAGAATTTCGGCGGAAAGAGGCCTTTTAGGATCCGGGTTCTTAGGCAGGAGCCCGCTTCTCATCTCCAGAAGGGAGCGCACCTTTCCTTTAAGGGAAGAGCCCGGGATATAAGGCTCGTGGGTGAAGGGATGCTTGACTACGGGATTGTCCGTGCCCCCGATGTGCATTTCGGTCTCCCCCGCCCCTATATGGAGCCCGGTCTCCAGAATAATCTTCCCGGTTATCTTTTTAATCTCCCTGAGCTTGGCCTGAAAGTTGTTTTTCCCCATCGCGCCCCTCCTTAGTCTTTAGGACGACATTCTCTGTAATAGGCCATAAAGGCCTCTAAAAATTGGGCAACGGTTTCCAAATCTCTAGGGCCGCGTTTTGCATCCTCGGAAACCGCTTTTATGAGTTCTTCCATCATCTTTACAAAGGAATCGGTCACCAGATCCCGGCCCCTGGCGTAGTGCACCAGGGCCAGCTGACGGTGAAGCTGAGCCAGAATAAAGTTCCAGTTTCCTCCCCCCTGCTTGCTCCTCTGATTTAAATTAAAGATCACATCGTAGTATTTTCGGATCTGGGAATTCTTGTTCTTGTGGCCTTCTTTTCCCCCTCCCTCCTGGCTGATTCTTTGGGCCCATTCCTGAGCGACTTCGGAAAAAGCCCAGGGATTAATCTGCTCTTTGGCTTTGTCTTTCCAGATCTTTTCCACCAAGGCCATAAGCGCCTCCTTTGACGCGTTGTTTGCGGGTTCGATAAAGGAGTGGCCAGAGGGCTATGATGAAAGCTTCCCGGTAGGTGTCCAACCATTGGGCCAGATCAAAAACCAGGGATTCATATTTTTGGGGGCACCCCTTGGCCCGCTCCAGTTGGCGCACCAGAAAATACCTGAGAAAAGCCCGCCACTTGAGACACCGAAGCCTGGAGAGAGGAATCTGAGTCCGCGTGAGAAGACAGATCTCCTCCGCGGCCATAAAGGCCAATTCATTAAGGCGGTAAAGACTGCCCCGGGAAAGACAGCCCTCCTCCGTCCATTGCTCCAGTTTTTCTTCTATTTTCCTCAACTCTTCAAATTCCTCCCAAGGAACTACCACACCGAACATAGTGACCCGGTTTTTGTCCTTCTTGGCCGAAGAGAGGGCCTCTTCGGATTTTCGGGCCAGAAGATCTACCGGCGTGTAGGGCTTGTGAAGGACTATCCCGGCGGAGAAATGGATCTTCGAGTTTTCACAAACATACTCCCTGAATTTGTGCCGTAAGAACAGGGCCAGATCCCTTATCTCCGTCCACGGACCGATAAGAAAAAGATCATCCCCTCCGGCAAAGACGGTATAAACATTGCGAAAGGCCCCCTTGGCTTCGCGGGCCAGGGCGTAAGGCAGATAAACGGTAAAAAAGTTGTGAAGCTGGCGGCTCATGGTAGAAAGGCGGGAAAGGGTGAAAAGTTTCCGGGGAAGACCGCAGGCAAACAGGGCCCCCAGATTGTCCACATCCGCCTTGAAGGTGGCCAGGGCCGGAAGACCGTAGAATTCGTCCTGATCCTTTTGCGAAAGGGCCAGTTGAGCCAGATGATGAAAGGTCTTCGGGCTTCCGACTTCAACTTGATCAATCAGGGAAAGGCCCTCCGACTTGCCCCTTTCCCCCACTAGATAGCGCCGATCGTATCGGTCTTCCTCCCGAAAGACCGGCACATACCCGTTGAGGGGTAAAAAGGTAGCCCCCACGGGGAGGGCTCCGTCTTCGGTGATGTTCAAATCAAAAAGTTTTAGCAGAACGCCTTTTTTTTGCCAGCTCTTCCGCGCAATCCTCCAAAAACCTGATCTGATATTCTCCAAAAAGAGGTTCTTTCAGGTCTCCGTCCTTTCCGCGGACTACGGCCATTCTTTTGCCTTTGACCAGGAGGGTCCCGATCAAGGCCTGGTCTCGACAGAGTTTACAGGCGCAGGCCTCCTTCTGATCCGGTCGCAAAATGTAGGAATCGCCCTTTATCCCGGGGTCCGAGGGCCGTCTCCCGCAGAGGGGGCAGAGGGAAGGTTCCAGATCGTTACGAAATCGCTCGAGATAACCCGGACTTACACGTTCGCTAAAGGCTCCCCCAAACCGGTAAAGATCAAACCGTTCGTATTTGGCCTCCTCAAGACGCTCGAGGTGCCTTCGCCAGAGCCCCTGGAACCTCTCTCCCTCAAAATCCCGGGGACAGGCCTCGGTGACCGCAAAGCCCAGGGCACATTCCCCTAGATAATTTTCGTAAAGCCAGCGGTTTATCCTTTCTCTGGTTTGAGAAAGGGCCTCCAGGGTTTCTTCCAGATTGGGAGCTAAAAGATGGACCTTTCCCGCGGCCGAGAAAAAGACCGAAAGAAAGGAAAGGCCGATCCTTTCGCAAAGCATTTCCGCGGCCAGCTCTACCAGAAGGGACACCAGAAAGGAGCGCCCCCGTAAGAGTTTGGCCCGGTGATGCCGCTCCTCACCCCCGCCTTTAAAAATAAAATCCTGTATTCCGTAAAAATCTCCGGAAATCAAAAGAAATTTAGTCTCTGAATCGTCACATATAAATTTTCTTTCTAAGGTGCCCCTTTTTCGGTGGTAAAGATAAAGGGCTCCGGCCAGGGCCGCCGTGGTGCGCAAATGATCGTAAAGGGAGACATCAGGAATTACCCGGCCGACACGGGCCGCAGGAATATGGGAGGTAGTGTTTCACAAATTGTGTCCGAGGGGGTAAATAAAGAGGCCTTCCTCCTTGCGATAATAAGTGGGAGTCAAACCAAAGGGAAGGAGGAAGGCCATGCAGGACAGAGAAATTATAGAAAAGCTGGAGGACCTCATCAAGGAGGCCATTAAAAGCGTGATTGAGCGACTGGCTATTGAGGAAAGAAGCCTTTACCTTGAGGAACACCCTGAAACCAAAGGCAATGGTTTCTACTCTCGCTCCCTTCTCACCAAATACGGGCCTATTGAAGGCCTTATGGTTCCCAGAACTCGAGATGGAAACTTTAGAGCTCAGATTCTACCTCCTCCAAGGAGAAGAGCCGGTCTCGACTTGGGAGAAGCTGTATTGGCCTTGTACGCTTCGGGAGCCAGTACCAGGGCGGTTTCAAGATTTATCGAGACCATTTACGGGGCTTACTATTCGCCAGCCAGTATAAGCAGACTAACGGAGGTAGCCGAGGACCAAATTGAGTCCTGGAGAAAGCGAAGGCTTTCGGAGGAATACTTTGCCCTTTATCTGGATGCTACTTTTCTGCCGGTGAGGAGAGGAACTGTGGCCAGGGAGCCGGTGTATCTGGCTTTGGGGATAAGGCGAGATGGGACCAGAGAGATTGTGGGCTTTTGGACCAGTGGAGGGGAAGGTGAGAGCGCTCTGGTTTATCAGGAAATTTTCAACGAACTGCGCGAAAGAGGTCTCAAGAGGATTGAGGTGGTCATAGGGGACGGGCTATCAGGCTTGAAGGAGGCGGTTCTCAGGGTTTATCCTGGGGCCAGGTTTCAGAGATGCGTTCTTCACAGTCTCAAGTATAGCCTGAGGAAGGTTCGGAGGTCTCACCGAGAGGCGCTGGCTCAGGATTTGAGGAAAATTTATCGGGCTGGGAGGAGGTCCGAGGCCCTGGAGGCCTTCAGGGCTTTCAAGGCCCGGTGGCAAGGGAAGTATCCGGAAGTAGTGAAGCACTGGGAGGAGAACCTCGAGGATCTCTTGGTTTTTCTGGAATATCCGGAGCCTATTCGGAATTATATTTACACCACGAATCAGCTTGAAAGGCTGATTAAAGAGGTCAAGCGCAGGACCAAGGTGATAGAGGTTTTCTGTGAGCCTGGGGCACTTTACAAGGTAGTCTATCTGGTGCTTAGGGGTCTAGAGGAGAAATACCGTTCGCGAAAACTGAGAGGTTTTGAGGATCTTATGGAGGAAGGCCTTTTATCCTGCGGACACAGTTGACGAAACACTATGATATGGGAGGTGTAAATCCGCAGAAGAGAATCAAAGTGTTGCGCCCAAAGCTCAATTTTCTCTTTATGACAGAGTTTTTTAAGATCTTCGGTAAACCCTTCAAATAGGTTCTGATATTCCTCCCGGGCCTTTTCCCGGGACAGAGCCTCTACCCTCACCGGAAAGATGGATGTGGGCGAAAGCGGGCTCAAAGGATAGCGCCAGAGAAAGTGATCGGCCTCTTCAAAATCTTTATCTCGACGAAGAAGCCTTTCAAAAAGCGGGAGAAGTCGGGTGGTTCTGTACTCTTTGATACCTATTTCCTCTCCCCTTTCAAATTCGGCCCGGTCGATGCCGCTGCTCAAGCAATCGGCCTGAGTAATGATCCACTGAAGAGGGGTCTCCGGCCGGTGGTGTTTGGCCGCCAGATTGATAAAAGAATCCTCCCTTTCTCCCTCTCCCCAATCCGGAGAATTCAGTTCGGAAGGAAGATAATCCGAAAATCTTTCGATGAAATAAGCCGTATAGAGGGCATGCTCATGGGTATGACGGTTCCGGGAACGATCGTAACGCAAGTAAAGATCGGCATTTCTTTCCCGATATTCTGAAGGAATATCTTTTCTTAAATATTCCTGGGAAAATTTGCCCACATCGTGAAATAAGCCGGCCAGGGAGACCTTCAATGCGGTGTTTTTTACTTCCTCAGGCCCCTCAAGCCCGTGCTTTTCCACCCCCATGTTCCCCTTATACTTGAGACTTTTCTCATGTCAAAGGTTAATCCGTATTTCCGGGGTTATTTAGAAATTTTCGGGCAAAATGAAGGGCGGTGGCGGAAAGGAAAATTGAAAGGTACACTCGGGATTGAGACTTTAGGAGATCCTTTCCTCCCGCGCCGGAGGGTACGATTTTTAAACCTGGGCGTTTCAGATGATCTGGATTCCTATAAGCACCTTCTACATCTACTTTGGGGCCGAGGGGCCCGATAAACTCCCGAGGGGGCTCTTTTCCGCCCTTAGAGGGGCCTTCGGCCGGGCCCTCAAAAGGCTTTCCTGTGTGGCCCGCCGGAGAAAGAGCTGTCTGGGGTGTCCCCTGGCTCAGGGATGTGCTTACGGATACCTCTTCGAGACCCCGAGGCCCCCGGAGGCCGACCGCCTCCGCAAATACCCCTTTGTAGGACACCCCTTCGCCTTTGCCCCGCCCTTCCCTTACGAAAAGAAAAATCCCCTGCGCCTGAGGATGACCCTGGTGGGCCAGGCCCTGCGCTTCTTTCCTCATGTGGTTCTGGCCCTCGAGGCCCTAGGGCATGCAGGTCTGGGAAGAAACCGGGTGCCCCTACGGCTCCTTTCCGTAAAGGAAGAATTAACAGGAAGAGACCTCTACCGGGAGGGCGAAATCCAGAATCCAGAGCCGATTCCGGCCCCGGAAAATCTCCCTCTGGCCCCGGAAACCCTGACCCTACACTTTCTGACCCCCACCGCCCTGCGCTTTTCCCGCAGGCTGGTAAGACCAGAGGCCTTAGAATTTCATATTCTGGTCCGGAATCTCCTGCGCCGGGCCTCCATGCTTTCTTATTTTCACGTCGGAAGACCCCTCGAAATAGACTTCAAGGGCCTTATCACCCAGGCCGAAAAGATCTCCCGTGGAGGCCAGGATCTCCGTTGGGTGCGATTTAAGAGGCGCTCAGCCCGCACCGGAGAGGTTCACCCCCTAGAAGGGTTCACCGGAAGGGTCTCTTTCCGGGGACCTTTGCGCCCCTTCCTGGAACTCCTTTGGCTGGGCACCTATATCCAGGTAGGCCGCCATACCAGCTTCGGCTTCGGACATTTTAAGGCTTCTGCCGACTAGATATCCCTACTTTCTGCTATACTGAAAGCCGGGAGAGCCGGCCATGTGGTGGAAGCGCATTGAGAACCAGACCTTGCTGGCCATCTTCCTGGCCATCCTTTTCGGGTTGATTTTCCCCGAAGTAAAAACTTTCGAAGTCCTGGGACAGATCTTCCTGCGCCTTCTCAAGATGGTGGTCCTGCCTCTGGTCTTTACCTCGGTCTTCGTAAGCCTGGCCGGGATGGGCACTCTCCGGGCCTTTGAAAGACTCGGGTTTTTAAGCCTGATCTATTACCTATTTACTACGGCCCTGGCGGTGATTACCGGGCTCGTCCTGGTCCATCTCCTCCATCCTGCGGCCTACCTATCCTCCCTTGCGGCCCCGAAGCTGAACCCCCTCAGCCTTCAAGATCTCCTCCTGGAGCTCTTTCCGGAAAACATGGTGCGGAGCTTTGCCGAAGACCGGATCATCCCGGTCCTCTTTTTAGGCTTGGTGCTGGGAGGAGCCTGCCTGCACACCGGAGAAAAGGGGGAGCCCCTCAAAGTCCTCCTGGAATCCCTCAACGAAACTCTCCTCACCCTTACCCGGGGAATTATACGCCTTACCCCGGTGGGGGTCTTCTTTCTGGTGGCCCCTCTGGTGGCCCGGGAGGGCCTTCAGCCCTTGCTTGATCTCGGACACTATGTGGCCACCGTAATTCTAGGGCTTTCCCTTCACGCCCTCTTCACCCTGCCGCTTCTTCTGCGTCTTCTGGCCCGAGTCTCTCCCTGGCGTTATTTCTTGGCGGTAAGGGAGGCCCCTTTCTTGGCCTTCTCCACGGCCTCAAGCTCGGCCACCCTTCCGGTGACCCTGGAGGTGGCCGAGGAACGGGGCGGGGTGCGCCGGGAGGTGGCAGGCTTCGTGCTGCCTCTCGGGGCCACGGTCAACATGGACGGCACGGCCCTCTACGAGGCCGTGGCCGCCATGTTCATGGCCTTCTCCTACGGCCTCACCCCGGGGATAAAGGAAAGCCTCCTGGTCTTTCTCACCGCGGTCCTGGCCTCGGTGGGGGCCGCGGGTATTCCCGGGGCCGGGCTGGTGACCATGACCCTGGTGCTTCAGTCCATAGGACTCCCTCTGGAGGGGTTAGGGCTCATCTTGGCGGTGGATCGCTTTTTGGATATGCTACGCACCAGTGTAAATGTGTGGGGGGACTTGGTGGGCGCGAAAATAATCGATCGGGCCCTATCCCCTCAAGGAGGGTAGCCATTCAGGACCACGAAAGAGAACGCCTCATTCCTGATACCAGCATCTTTACCAACCCGGACATCTATCGCCAGTTCGGAGAAAGTCCGGCCGAGGCCTTCCGACACTTCCTGGAGATGGCCGCCGAGGCCCGGGGCCTGGTAGTCTATATGCCCTCTTCCATCTATGAGGAACTCAAAAAAATGGTGCGCGATCTACACATCCCGGCCCGGGCCCGGGCCATCTTCAAGGTCAAATCCCCTCGAAAATACGAACTCCAGATCCCGGCCTTTCTTCTCTATGAATTCATCGAAGACCTGCGCAAGCGCATCAACAAGGGCCTGCGGGTGGCCGAAGAGGCCGTGCGTCTGGGCTCGGCCAAAAAACCGGGTGAGGTCATCAATACCCTGAGGCGTAAATATCGGGAGGCCCTGCGGGAGGGAATCCTCGACAGCCGGGAGGATCTGGAGCTCATCCTCCTGGCCCTGGAACTGGACGGAATCATCCTTTCGGCCGACCGGGGGGTGCTTCTTATGGCCGACAAACTGGGGATCCGCTATGTCCCCCCGGCGGAGATCCGGGAAACCCTGGAGGGCTTCCGTTACATGGCCTGAGGAAGGTCCCCTTCCAGGGGGACCTCCTCCACAAGCTCTGAATAGTCGTCAAGCCAGTAGGCCTCGGGATGGCGGGCATAGACCAGGACCTTTCCGGTATCGGTATTGCGGGCCGCCCGGTGAAACTTGAAGATGACCGTCTCCCGGGTAAGGGCCGCAATCTCCAGCTTTCCCAGGGCATGGGACATTACAAAACGCACCCTTTTGGCCACCCCGGAGACCATTCCCCGGGCCTTTTCAAAGATGGTGTAGCCTTCCTCGATGGGCACGGCGTAAGGCCGGTTGCCCAGGGTGGGGCGGCACTGGAAGACATAGTAGGGAGAGACCCCCAGCCCGGCCAGTTCGCGGAAAAGTTCGGCCAGCACCACCGGATGGTCGTTTACCCCCCGGATAAGGGGACACTGGTTAAGAAGATGGACTCCAGCCCTTAACAGGAGATCGCAGGCCTTGCGGGCCTCGGCCGTGAGCTCCCGGGGATGATCAAAGTGGGTAACTACATAAAGGCGCTTCCCCGGCCGGCTGTAGCGCCGGAAAAGCTCTAAAAGCTGGGGGTCGTTTAGGATGCGCTCCGGCCAGTAAGAAAAAAGGCGACTTCCGAAGCGGATATACCGGATATGCGGAATATGGATCACCGCTTCCAGGAGTTCTTTAATCCGGGAGGTGGAGAGCATGAGGGCGTCGCCTCCGGAAAAGATAACATTGCTCACCTCCGGGTGCCCTTCCAGATAACGCACCAGCTCCCGAAGGTTCCGCAAACGTTCCGGCCGCCGCTCGCTCCCCCTAAGAAAAAGACGCTTGCGAAAACAATAACGACAAAGGGCGGCACAGCGGTCTGAGGCCAGGACCAGCACCGTGGAGTCGTACTTGTGCTGCACCCCTTCCATTACCGTATAGTTGGCCTCGTTGGAGGGATCCACCCGGCCCCAGGACTCAAGCTCTCCTTCCTCCGGTACCACCACCCGCCGTAAAGGGTCGGCCGGATCCTTAAAGTTAATGAGTCTCAAATAATAGGAAGAACAGAAAAAGGGATATTTCTCCGCCACCGGACGCAGGCGCTCCTTTTCCTCGGCCGAAAGGGGTAACTCCTCCAAATCTCGCACAAAAGACACCTTATGAGGCATACCTCTCACCTCCTTTGCCTTCGGCAGATTTGGCTCTTTAACGGCGGGTAGTTATTACCCTAACCACAAATGAAGAACTGTCAAGGCCTCAAAAGGTCATAAAATAGCAAAATTTTTGAAGATTTTAGAAGCTTGCCGTGATCTGGTGATAAATAATATCGGCCAGATCCTCGGCCAGTTTCCGGAGGGCGATCTCCCGTCCGGGATCAATTACCTCGGAGGTCCCTTCCACGGGATAGGTCTCGTAACGGGTAAGGTGGGTATTGCGCCAGAGGATTTTCCCGTGAGGGGCCCGCAATTCGGCACGGAGTTCCACCGAAAGGCGTCTTTCCAGGGTCTCGGTATAACGGTTATAAGAGACTCCCCCTATCCAAAGGCGCACAACTTCTCCGGAAAGGACCAGATCGGCCTCCTTGGGAGAGGAGGCCAATTTTAGAAAACCCGAACGGGCGAAACGCTCCCGCAGGGCCTCCGTAAGAAGCACCCCGGCCCGGGTCTCGGAGGTGCGGTTGCGAAAGATCTCCACATAAAGGCTTTTCCATTCCGAAGAAAAACCCGGGGGCCGGCCCCGCAGATGGTATCCGCAGGAGGAGACCACCAGCAGGAGGGCCAGGGCCTTAGCCCACCACAAAATTGATGAGCTTTCCCGGGACATAAATCACCTTGCGGATATGGCGCCCTTCAAGGTGCCTCTTCACCCGTTCCGAAGAGAGGGCTGCGGTACGCACCTCTTCCTCGGAGACCCCGGCCGGAAGGTGCAGGTTATCCCGCACCTTACCGTTCACCTGCACCACAATGGTAATCTCCTCCTCCCGGGCCGCCTCCTCATCCCAGATGGGCCAGGAGGCCTCGGCAACCAATCCCTTCTCCCCCAGGGCCTGCCAGAGTTCCTCAGCAAGATGCGGGGTCATAGGAGAAAGAAGGAGGACGATGGTCCGCAGGGTCTCTTTAAAAACCGAGAGAGCCCCCGGAGCCCCTTCGGGGACCTCCTTAAGGGTATCTTCCAGGGCGTTTACCAGTTCCATGACCGCAGCGATGGCCGTATTGAAATGCAACCTCTCTTCCAGATCCTGAGTAACCTTGCGGATGGTCTGGTGGGTCTTGCGGCGCAGGGCCCGCAATTTCGGAGAGAGCTCTTTTCCGTCTCCCGAATAAGGAGAGACCCCGCGCAGGGCCTCGGCCCTTTCCATAACCAGCTGGTAAAGACGCTTGAGAAAGCGATGAGCCCCCTCGATGCCGTGATCGCTCCACTCAAGGTCCCTTTCCGGAGGAGCGGCAAAGAGCATGAAAAGGCGCACGGTGTCTGCCCCGTAGCGGCGGATCATCTCGTCCGGATCCACCACATTACACTTGCTTTTGGACATCTTTTCCGGACGCCCCACCTGGACCCGCTCCCCACAGCCCTCCTTGAGACAGGTCCCCTCCGGGGAGACCTCCTCGGGATAGACCCAACCGTGACGAGGACAGCGGTAAGTTTCCTTGATGACCATCCCCTGGGTGAGGAGCCTCTCGAAGGGCTCATCCAGCTCAAGATAGCCTAGGTCCCGGAGGACCCGGGTAAAAAAGCGGGCGTAAAGAAGGTGCAAAATGGCGTGCTCAATGCCCCCAATATACTGATCCACCGGAAGCCAGTAGTGTACCTTTTCCCGGTCCAGGGGCTCCCGGGCCTCGGGACAGGCAAAGCGGGCAAAATACCAGGAGGATTCCACAAAGGTATCGAAGGTATCCGTCTCGCGCCGGGCCGGCCCTCCACACCGAGGACAGGTGGTCTTTACAAAGCTTTCCAGCTTGGGGAGCGGAGAACGTCCAGCCTCGTCTAGCTGAGCGTTTAAGGGCAACTTTACCGGAAGATTCTCCGGTTTTTCCGGCACCACCCCGCAGCGCTCGCAATAGACCACTGGGATGGGACAGCCCCAGTAGCGCTGCCGACTTACCCCCCAATCGCGCAGGCGATAGGTAACCTTGGCCCTGCCGAGCCCCTCTTTTTCTAAGTATTCCACTACGGCCCTCTTGCCCCGTTCACTGGGAAGTCCGGTAAAGGGGCCGGAGTTGACCATAATCCCTGGAGCCTCGTAGGCCTCTTCCATGGTCTCCGGATCAAGATCCCCTTCCGGAGGACGGATGACCACCCGGATGGGAAGGCCGTATTTTTTGGCGAATTCGAAATCGCGCTGGTCGTGGGCCGGAACGGCCATGACCGCCCCGGTGCCGTACTCCATGAGGACGAAATTGGCCGCATAGAGGGGAACCCTCTCTCCGGTCAAAGGGTGTCGGGCATAGGCCTCCAGGAAGAAACCCTCCTTTTCCGCCAGGCCCTCTTCGATCTCCCGGCGGGCCCGCCGACAGCGCTCACGAAAGGCCTTAAATTCCGCAAGCTTCCCCGCCTGCTCGGCCAAACGTTCGGCCAGAGGGTGCTCCGGAGAAAGGGAGATAAAGGTTACCCCGTAGAGGGTGTCCGGCCGGGTGGTGAACACGGTGAGTTTTTCGGGAAGGCCCTCGATTTCGAAATCGATCTCCGCCCCCTCGCTTTTGCCGATCCAGTTGCGCTGCATGGTGAGGACCTTTTCCGGCCACTTTCCCCGGAGTTTTTCCAGCCCCTGAAGAAGTTCTTCGGCATAGGCCGTGATCCGGAAAAACCAGCCCTCCATCTCCTGCTGGGTGACCTCGGTCCCGCAGCGCCAGCAGGCCCCGCCTTCCACCTGTTCGTTGGCCAGCACGGTATGACAACTGGGGCACCAGTTCACCAGGGTCTTTTTGCGATAGGCCAGGCCCCGCTCGAGCATCTGGATAAAAAAGAGCTGTTCGTGGCGGTAATATTCGTGATCGCAGGTGGCGAATTCTCGAGCCCAGTCGTAACTAAAGCCCAGACGGCGGAGTTGCCGCCGCATGTAGGCGATGTTGTCATAGGTCCAGTCCGCCGGATGCACCCCGTGTTTGAGGGCCGCATTTTCGGCCGGAAGCCCGAAGGCGTCCCAACCCATGGGGTGCAGCACGTTGAAGCCCCGCATCTTCTTGTAACGGGCAATGACGTCCCCGATGGTGTAGTTGCGCACATGGCCCATGTGTATCCGGCCCGAGGGATAGGGAAACATCTCCAACACGTAATACTTGGACTTTTGGGGGTCTTCCACCGCCCGGAAGACCTCCCTTTCCTCCCACACCCTCTGCCACTTTTCCTCAATTTCCTCCGGCCGGTATTCCCTGGCCATTTCTGCTCCCTCTATAGCTTCATTATATTTTCGATTACGGCCTCTCCGAACTCCGAACACTTCACCTCCCGGGCCCCTTCGATCTGTCGGGCCAGGTCGTAGGTCACAATCTTCTGCTGTACCGTCCGGGCAATACCCTCCCATACCAGCCGGGCCGCCTCCTCCCAGCCCAGGTACTCCAGCATCATCATCCCGGAAAGGACCAGGGAAGAGGGATTGACCTTATCCTGGCCGGCATACTTGGGGGCCGAGCCGTGGGTGGCCTCAAAGACGGCGTATCCGTCGCCGATGTTCGCCCCGGGAGCCATGCCTAGGCCTCCCACCTGGGCGGCCAGGGCATCGGACATGTAATCACCGTTCAGGTTGGGCATGGCCAGCACACTGTAGTCTGCCGGGCGCAAAAGGGCCCACTGAAACATGGCGTCGGCAATGCGGTCGTTGATGACCACCACCCCTTCCGGGACCCCCTCCGGGTAGCGCTTGGCGATCTCTGACTCCGGGACGGTGCGATCGGGGAATTCCTCCCGGGCCAACTCGTAGCCCCACTTGCAAAAGGCCCCCTCGGTATATTTCATGATGTTTCCTTTGTGCACCAGGGTCACACTGGGCCGCTTGCGAGCGAGGGCGTACTGGATGGCCTTGCGCACCAGACGCTTGGTCCCGAAAGGACTGATGGGTTTGATCCCGATTCCGGAGTCAGGACGGATCTCTTTTCCCAGTTCTTCCCGAACGAATTCGATGAGACGACGGGCCTCCGGAGAGCCCGATTCCCATTCAATACCCGCATAGACGTCCTCGGTGTTTTCCCGAAAGACCACCATGTCCACCAGTTCCGGATGCTTTACCGGACTCGGGGTCCCGGGGACCCAGCGTACCGGCCGCACGCAGGCGTAAAGATCAAGCACCTGGCGTATGGTGACATTGAGGCTACGGATACCTCCTCCTACGGGGGTGGTCAGCGGTCCTTTAATGGCTACCACATGCTCCCGGATGGCCTGGAGGGTCTCCTCCGGAAGATAAGAACCGGTGGCCTCTTTAGCCTTCTCCCCGGCCAGGACCTCCTTCCAGTGAATACGGCGCCTTCCGCCATAGGCCTTCTCCACCGCGGCATCCAGCACCTTTTTCATCACCGGAGTAATGTCCACTCCGATGCCGTCACCTTCAATGTAAGGAATAATGGGCTCATCGGGCACCTCAAGAGTCCCATCGGGATTTAAGGTAATCTTCTCCGGGGCCATCCTTTCCTCCTTTTCGGAATATCGTTCTCAAGTTAGGCCATACCTACCTCAAAAGACTTGGCTTTACAATCCCTTTCGGCCAGGACTAAACTTGAAGACGTGAAGGAGTTTATTCGACTTTTGGGCTCTTATCTAGAGTACCTGGAGGCCCTGGGAGTAGAAGCTGTGCCTGCTTATCCGGAAATCAAGAGCTTTCTAGACCTTGACCCGTTGGTTCCCAGCACTCTCCCGGAATTGGAGGCCGAGATCCGGCGCTGTCGCAAGTGTCCTCTTCACCGCACCCGCACTCAGGCCGTTCCGGGGGAAGGCCCCTGCCCCTCGGAGATTATGATCGTGGGAGAGGCCCCGGGGCGGGAAGAAGATCTGGAGGGCCGTCCCTTTGTGGGCCAGGCCGGAAGGCTCCTTCAGAAAATGCTTCAGGCCATAGGCCTTGAAAGAACGCAGGTCTATATCACCAATGTGGTCAAGTGCCGGCCTCCGGGAAATCGCACTCCCGAGAGCGAAGAACTTCGGGCCTGCCGTCCCTACCTGGCCCGCCAGATCCGGCTGGTAAAGCCTAAGGTGATTCTGGCCCTCGGGGCCGTAGCCGCCCGGAGCCTTCTCCTCGAAGAGGGCCCTCTTTCCAAACTTCGGGGAAGACCCCACCGGATAGATGGCCTTCAGGTGGTGGTCTCCTATCACCCGGCCTATCTTCTGCGGAATCCTGCGGCCAAAAGGGCGGCCTGGGAGGATCTCCAGCTCTTTAGAAAACTCCTTTCCGGAGGCGGCCCGTGAAAAGACTCCTTCTCTTTTTTTTCTTTCTCGGGCTTTTGGGGCCGGTCCACGCTGCTCCGCCACCCCTTCTCTGGGTGACGCTTGACGACGCCATTACCCCGGTTTCGGCCAATTTTCTTCTTGCCAGTCTGGAAGAGGCCCGCAAAAAGGGCTGTCAGGCGGTAATCTGGGAGATCGACACCCCCGGGGGCCTGGTGGAATCCACCCGCAAGATCGTCAAGGCCGTGCTTTCTTCGGAGATCCCGGTAGTGGTCTATGTGGCCCCACCCGGGGCCCGGGCGGCCTCAGCGGGGACTTTTATCGTCCTGGCCTCCCACATAGCGGCCATGGCCCCGGGAACCCACCTGGGCGCGGCCCATCCGGTAACCCTCACTGGGCAAAAGATAGACAAGAAGACCCTCCAGAAGATCGAAAACGATCTGGTGGCCTGGGCCCGGAGTCTGGCCCACCTGCGGGGACGCAACGAAAAATTTGCCGAAAGGGCCGTGCGGGAAAGCCAGAGCCTCACCGCGGAAGAGGCCTTGAAGCAACGGGTAATCGAAATTCTGGCCCGGGATTCCACGGAACTCTTGCAGAAATTGCACGGCCGCAAAGTCCGCCTGGCCCAGGGCGAAGTGGTCTTACAAACTCGGGGGGCGGTTCTCCTTCCCTTTCGGGAAGATCTTAAGACCCGGATATTGAGGCTTCTGGCCCATCCCCAGGTGGCCTATTTCCTTCTCATGCTGGGGCTGGCCGGTCTTTATTTCGAGCTCTCCCATCCCGGGGCCGTCTTCCCCGGGGTCCTGGGAGCGGTCTGTCTGGTCCTGGGGCTTTTTGCCCTGCAGATCCTTCCGGTAAACTATGCTGGACTTCTCCTGATCCTCCTTGCAGGGCTCCTTTATTTTCTGGAAATCAAAATCACCAGTTACGGGCTCCTGGCCCTGGCGGCCACCGTGTGTCTCCTTTTGGGCTCTCTCATGCTCTTTGGAAGAAATCCTTCGGGCCTGCGTCTTTCCTACGGATTTCTCCTTCCCGTAGTGGCCGTGGTGAGCGCCTTTTTCCTCACCGTAACTTATCTAGCGGCCCGGGCCCTGCGCCACCGCCCCATCTCCGGGGCCGAGGGCCTCATCGGCCAAGAAGGGCGCACCCTCACGGAGGTAGGTCCTGAAGGAGGAGAAGTATTCGTTTCCGGAGAGATCTGGCGGGCCGAAGCCGAAAGGGTTATCCCTCCCGGGACTCCGGTGCGGGTCGTGGCCCAAAAGGGCCTCAAACTCTGCGTGGAACCTTTAAGGTAGATACTTTTTAAAGGAAAAAAACCTCTGGTAATCCCCCGGCTCTGAAAAAACAAACCCCTTCCCGGGATAGGAGAGGAAGGCCTTCTTGAGGCGGTCTTTGAGGGCCGGAGAAAGGCCCCTTTGGACGAGAAGGAGCCAGCCCGCCGGGCCGGCCACCTTGACCACCTTAAGCCTGGAAGCATAGGGCCGCGCCGCCTCAAAGGAGACCATCCCCAGCGCGGCCTTTCCGTTGAGCACCGCAAAGATCACCAAATCTTCTCCCCCTAGAAAAAGAACTCCAGAGGGGGGTCTGCCCTGCCGGGCCAGATAGGCGGCCTGAGCCAGATATCCCTCATAGGCATAAGGCCACACCGCCACCATGCGCCCCTTGAGGGCCTCCTCCAAAGGACCCCGAAAGATCAGGGCCGGGGTATGTCGGCTTTTAAGGACAAGGAGGGGCTCATAAGGGCCTTTAAGGAGAAGGACTCCCGGGGAGGCGAGAACCAGGGAGAAGGCCCCTTGGCGAAAGGAAGATTCAAAGGCCTTCCAGGGAAGGGGCTCCAGACGGAAGGAAGGGCCCATCTTCTTGGAGAGATAGTCCGCTAAAGGCTTCAACTGGAGATAAGTTTCCTTTACCTTTGAAGGAGAGGTGGGGACCCCCCAGAGGAGCTCGGCCGCAAGGAGCACTCGGGGAAGAAAAAACCCCGAAAAAAGGAGGAGCAGGCCCCATTTTTTCATAGCTGGGTGCCCACCTGGAAGTAACTTACGGCCTGGTGGAGCTTTTCCGCCACCTCCAGAAGTTCTTCCACATCCACCTGCATCTCCGTAGCGGCCTCCGCGTTCTGAGAGGCTCCCTGCACCACCGTTTGCATCCTGCGCCGGACTTCGGCGGTCTCCTCCCGCTGGGTGTTAGTGTCCCGACTAATGGTGTTGGAGTGTTCCACCACCTCTCCAAAGACCGTCCCCAGACGATCGGCCACCCCGGTGATGTTCTGGGTCACCTCCAGGACCTCCCGGCTGACTCGACGGAGTTCGAACATGGACCGGGCGGCCTGGTGCCCCAGTTCTTCCTGCCGGCGGCTGGATTCCAGGATCTCTCGGGTCGCCTTCTCCAACTCTTCCATGGCCTGGGCAGCCCGGCTCACCTCCTGGGTCCGGGTTTCCATGACCCGGGCCACCTCTTGAACCGCCTGATAATTGGCCTCGGTGGCCTGGTAGATACCTTCGAGGGCCCCGGCACCCCGCTCGGCCATCTCTCCACCCTGGCGGGCCCTTTCCACATTTTGTTGGATAAGAGAGGCGATCTCCTCCGCACTCTCCGTAATCCGTTCCGAGAGCCGGCGGATCTCCTCGGCCACCACGGCAAAGCCCCGGCCGGCCTCTCCGGCCCGAGCCGCCTCGATGGAGGCGTTCAGGGCCAAAAGGTTAGTCTGTTCGGCAATGTCTCGAATGAGGTCGATGATCTCCGACATCTGGGCCACACCCTCGGTAACCTTTCGGATGGTCTCCAGAGAAGTTTCCAGGGCCTGCCGGCCTTCTTTCACTTGATCCAGGGCTCGGGTGGCCTCCTCGGCCGCGGCCCGCGAACGCTCCAGGGCCAGCTTCATTCCGTCAGCGGCCTCGACAAGGGCCTTTAGGGTCTCCTCGGAAATCTGACTCTGTCTTTCGGCCTTTTCCCGGACCTCCTCGGTCATGAGCACCATGTCCTGCACCTGGTCCAGGGCCACCCCGCCCTTTTCGTGGTTCTCGGAAGAGAGCCGGGAAATCTTCTCCGCGATTTTAGAAAGCTCGTTAACCGCCTCCTGGGCCTGGCCTACAGCCTGGGCGCTCTTGCGGGCCTCTTCTTCCATCTCCCGGGCCAGTCCCTCGAGACCTTCAATGAGTCGGAAGACCTCCTCGGTCTCCCGGGCGTTGGTCTCGGCCCGCTTGACGATCTCCCGCGCGGTCTGAGCCAGGTCCCGGGCGTGTTCCCGAAGGGTCCCCTCGGCTTCAACGATGTTCTGTACGGTCTCCGATAGCTTTTCCAGGAATTGGTTGAGGGTTACGGCGATTTCAGCCACCTCCGGCACTCCGCGCGGAGGCATCCGGCGCTCGAGATCGAAGGTTCCCACAATCTCTCTCAGGGTACGGAGCTGAGCAAGGAGCGGCCGGGTCACCGTGGTCTCCAAGACCAAAAAGAGTCCCAGGACCAAAATACCACCCACGGCCACCAGGGCCGCAAAGAGGCGCTGGTTGAACCGCAGAAAGGCCGCCAGAGTCTCCTCCGGCACGGCGAGCATCACCGACCAGCGGCGCTCTCCCACCGAAAGGGCTTTCCGGGTGGCAAAGTGTTTGGCCCCTCCCTTTTCCAAAAGGGTCACCGAGCCGGAAGGGACCTCAGCCGGCTTAAAAGGGGTTTTCCCCCAGATAGTTTCTCCCCTTTCGTTTACCACCGCCGCTTGGGCCCCGGCCAGAATAAGCATATTCCGGGTCTCCTGGGCCAGAGCCTCTTTGGGAATCAAGGCTACCAGCCAGCCCTTCTCTTCCGGACCAGCCTGCACTACGGTCCCCAGGGCCAAATACTCCCTTTCTCCCAAGAGGACCTTTTCCCACACCCCTACGGGGCTTCCCTTAGGCCAGGCCAGGTTCAATTTTTTTCCCAGATCTTCCGGGCGCCCGGCGGCGATCACCTGACCTTCCGAGTCCACCAGGAGCACGTCCTGATAGATCCGGTAAACCCGGAGGAGTCCGGCCAGATAATCGTTGGCCCCGGCCTGCCCCCCTCCAATAACCACCGCGGTCTTGATTACCTCGTTTCCGGCCCAGCTTTTTAGTTCCAAAAATCGCTGGCTAAAGAATTCCTGTAGCCGGGCCTCCAGGGTATGAAGCTGGTGACCAAAGGTCTCCCGAATGCTGGTCTTAAGAAACTTCTGGGTCTGCCAATGGTGATAGAAAAGAACGCCCTGGACCACCAAGAAGGCCAGAATGGCCCCCAGAATAAACCGTGCCCTAAAGCCCCATTTCATACTTACCCTCCTTGTCTTAAAATCTCCAGGGGATCAAGAAGGATCACGCTGTGTCCCCCCAGAAGGATTTCTCCAACCAGACCCTGGACCGGTTTATCCAGAGGTGCCGGTTCTTCCTCGCTTTCATAGGTAGCCCCCAAGCGCGAGGCGGCAAAGCCCAGCCAGCCCTCGGGGGTCACGGCCACCACCAGATAGGGAGCTTCACCGGAGGGCTCCCCTAGATACCTTTCCAGATCGATCACCGGGACATTTTGACCCCGGAAAAAGGTGAAACCCAATAACCACTCCGGAGCCCAATCCGCCGGAAGGATCTCTCCCAATCGGGCCACCCCCTCCACCTCCTCCACCCGGAGCCCGTAAACCCGCTCCCCCTTTCGGAAGGTAAAATAATACGGCATTGAACATATTTTAGGAAAAAGATATCTTAAAAGTCAAGCGATCCTTACGACAGGAGGCCCGTATGAGTGAAATCGTGCGCTTTGGAGTTTCCATCCCTGAGAGTTTACTTGAAAGGTTTGATCAATATCTTCAGCGCAAGCACTATAGGAACCGCTCGGAGGCCATCCGAGACCTCATTCGGGAAAAACTGGTAGAGGAGGAGTGGCGTGAGAGTGGCCGCGAAGTCGTAGGCACTATCACCTATGTTTACGATCATCACAAGCGGGAGCTTACCGACCGCCTGATCGATCTTCAGCACGACCACTACGCCCAGATCATCTCCACCCAGCATGTGCACCTGGATCACGACCGGTGCCTGGAGGTCATCATCGTGAGGGGGGCCGTTTCCGCCATCCGGGATCTGGCCGACCGCATCAAGGCCTTAAAGGGCATCCTTCACTGCAGCCTTTCCATGACCACCACGGGGAAAAATTTAGTCTAGTCCAAGCCGAGTCCCTGCGGCCAGCCGATGTCCCTTTAAAAATTCCGAGACCGTCATCCGACGCTTTCCCGCAAGCTGGACCTCGGAGACCGCCAGTACCCCCTTTCCACAGGCGATGAGGAGTTTCTCCCCCGTCACCCCCAAAAGGGTCCCGGGAGGCTCCGGGCTTTCCTGGTCCAGCACTTGCGGGCGGAAGAGTTTAAAGACCTGGCCTTGGAGAAAAGTGTAAGCCCCGGGGCGGGGATCAAAGGCCCGAATGCGACAGGCCACTTCCCAGGCCGGAGAATGGAAATCCAGCTCAGCGTCTTCTTTTTTAAAAGGCGGGGCGTAGGAAACGCCGTTTTCCGGCTGAGGCCGGGGCTTAAGGCGCCCTTCTTTATGAAGGGAAAGGGCCTCCTCCAGAGCCTCGGCCCCCAGTCGGGAAAGCCTTTCGTAAAGCTCCCCTCCGGTCTCCTCCTCCCCGATGGAGATCTTCTTTTGCAGGAGGATGGGGCCGGTGTCCAGCCCCTCGTCCATGAGCATGATGGTGATCCCGGTCTCCTTTTCTCCCCGAAGGATGGCCCAACGAATGGGGTCCGCCCCCCGGTATTTGGGAAGGAGTGAGGCATGAATGTTCCAGCACCCGTAACGGGGAAGCTCCAGGACCTCCCGGGGCAAGATCTTTCCGTAGGCCGCCACCACGATGAGGTCCGGAGCCAGGGCCCGTAAGGGCTCCAGAAACTCCGGGTCCTTAAGGCGCAGGGGCGCGAGCACCGGGAGCCCGGCCGAAAAAGCCACTTCCTTTACCGGAGAGGGACGCAGGCGCCGGCCCCGCCCCCGAGGCTTGTCCGGCTGGGTGACCACCGCCAGGACCTCCTCGGACTCCAGGAGGGCCCTCAGGGCCGGCACCGCAAATTCCGGTGTTCCCATAAAGACTACGCGGTATCTCATTTTTTCTGAAAGGCCAGTTCGTTTTTGGTCTCATCGTAGTCCACCACCACATGATCCCCTTCGCCGAATTCCCCGGCCAGGATCTTCATAGCCAAGGGGTCTTCCACGTAGCGCTGGATGGCCCGGCGCAGAGGCCGCGCCCCGTAAACCGGATCGTAACCCACATTGGCCAACCACTCCCGGGCCCGATCCGTAAGCTCAAGGGTAATGTGTTTTTCGGCCAGACGGGCCCGCAGGTAGCGGATCTGGATTTCCACGATACGCATGAGCTCTTCCCGGCCCAGCCGGTTGAAGATGATGATCTCGTCGATCCGGTTCAGGAATTCCGGCCGGAAATGGGCCCGCAGGGCCTCCATCACCCGGCGTTCCATCTCTTGCCGATCGGCGGTGAGTTCCTGAATCCACTGACTGCCGATATTGGAGGTCATGATAATGATGGTGTTGCGGAAGTCCACCGTACGCCCCTTGCCGTCGGTGAGCCGACCGTCATCCAGGATCTGAAGCAGGATGTTGAAGACATCCGGGTGGGCCTTTTCGATCTCGTCAAAGAGGATCACCGAGTAAGGCCTGCGGCGCACAGCCTCGGTGAGTTGTCCCCCTTCTTCATAGCCCACATAGCCCGGAGGGGCTCCAATGAGACGGGAGACGGAGTGCTTTTCCATATACTCGGTCATGTCAATGCGGATGAGGGCCTCCTCGGTGTCGAACATGAATTCGGCCAGGGCCTTGGCCAGCTCGGTCTTCCCCACCCCGGTGGGCCCCAGGAACATAAAAGATCCGATAGGCCGGTTGGGGTCTTTGAGACCGGCCCGGGCCCGGCGCACAGCGTTGGCGATGGCGGTGATAGCGTGGTCCTGACCCACCACCCGCTCTTTGAGGCGTTCTTCCATCTTGAGAAGCTTCTCCCGCTCGGATTCCAGAAGCCGGGCCACAGGGATCCCCGTCCACTTGGCCACGATCTGGGCTACATCCTCGGCGTCCACCTCTTCCTTGAGGAAGCGGCGGCCGTGTTTCTTATGAAGCTCTTCCAGGCGCCGGTTTTCGGCCTCGAGCTCCCGCTCAAGCTGCGGAATCTGGCCGTAGATGATCTCCGCCACCCGGTTGAGGTCTCCGCGACGCTCGGCCTGCTGGGCCTCGATGCGCAGCTGATCGATGCGCTCCTTGAGATTGCGGATCTTGGTGATGACCTCCCGCTCCTCCTGCCACTGACGTTTCATCTCGTCGGCCTTGGCCCGCAACTCCTCGAGCTGACTTTTGATCTTCTGCAGGCGCTCCCGGGCCCGCGGATCGGTCTCCTTCTCCAGGGCCACCTTTTCAATCTCCAGCTGTTTGATCTTGCGCTCCACCTCGTCGATCTCCATAGGCATGGAGTCGATCTCGATCCGCAGTTTGGCCGCCGCTTCGTCAATAAGGTCGATGGCCTTGTCCGGGAGGTAGCGGTCCGTGATGTACCGATGGGAAAGGGTTACCGCGGCCACGATGGCGCTATCGGTGATACGCACCCCGTGGTGCACCTCATATTTTTCCTTAAGTCCGCGCAGGATGGCGATGGCCTCCTCCACCGAAGGCTCGTCCACATAGACCGGCTGAAAACGCCGCTCAAGGGCCGGATCTTTTTCGATGTACTTGCGATACTCGTCAATGGTCGTAGCCCCGATACAGTGGAGTTCTCCCCGGGCCAGAGCCGGCTTCAACATGTTGGCCGCATCCATGGCCCCTTCCGCGGCCCCGGCCCCCACTAGAGTGTGAATCTCGTCGATGAAAAGGATGATCTCCCCTTCGCTGGCCTGAATCTCCCGCAATACAGCCTTGAGCCTTTCTTCAAACTCACCCCGGAACTTGGTCCCGGCAATAAGGGCCCCGAGATCCAGTTGCACCAGACGTTTGTTCTTGAGGGGATCCGGGACATCTCCGGCCACAATCCGCTGAGCCAGTCCCTCCACAATGGCGGTCTTACCTACGCCCGGCTCCCCCACCAGCACCGGGTTGTTCTTGGTCCGCCGAGAGAGGATCTGAATGACCCGGCGGATCTCCTCGTCCCGGCCGATCACCGGATCGAGCTTCCCGGCCCGGGCCAGGGCCGTAAGATCCCGTCCGAACTTCTCTAGGGCCTGATACTTGTCTTCCGGATTCTGATCGGTAATACGCTGACCCTTGCGGATCTCCCGAATAGTCTCCAGGGCGTTTTCTTTGGTCACCCCTCGAGCACGCAGGATGCGGGCCGCCTCGGTATGGGTGTCCAGAATGGCCAAAAGGAGGTGCTCGGTGGAGATATATTCGTCCCGCATCTCGCGGGCCAGGCGTTCGGCGGCCTCCAGGACCTGCTTGAGGGTAAGCGAGAGATAGACCTGAAAACCGGTACCCGAGACCTGGGGAAGTTTTTCCAGATATTCGTCAAGGTCGGAAGACACCAGACGATTGTTCACCCCCAGGCGGTCTAAAATCATGGGCACCAGGCCCCCTTCCTGCTCCACCAGGGCCTTGAGGAGGTGTTCGGGCTCCAATTGCTGATGCCCTCGAGATTCGGCTATCCGCTGCGCCTCCTGCAGGGCATCTTGCGCCTTAAAAGTAAAGCGATCCAATCGCATTTTTCACCTCCGCTTTTTTAAGTTTTTGCGAGCGCTTCCGAGAAGTAAGGTAAGAACAGCCCCCTTCCTGTCAAGTAAAATCCTCCGGGAAAATTTTTCCCGGAAGGGAAAATCCTTCCCAGCCACCTCTCAGGATCTTACGGAATTTTCGGCCCTGAAAGCCTGGCACGCCTCTTGCGTTTTATAAGAGTGAGCCTTTTCGCGGAGGAGAAAATGAAGGTTCTTGAGGTACAGACCGGAGGAATAGGAGCGGGCCTTTTTCCGGAAAAGATGGCGGGGCCGCAAATGGTCTTTGATTTTCTGGCCCTTCTTCTCTCCCTCCTTCAACTTCCTACCCAGGAGACCTCCCCCAACACCGGGGAAGGGTCTCCAGAGGAAGGCTTAAGCCTCTTTGATTCCACCGATAATCTTCAACAACGAGAGAAAGACCCGGGAGAAATTCGCTACCCGGAAAATCCCCTATCTTTCCTGATAGAAATTTTCTCAGGTAAAATAGCCTCTAAAGAATCCCCGGAAGGGATCTCCGGGAAAAAGGCCCCTCTCAAGGTCTTCACTCCGAATATTTCTTCCCCAGAAAACCCCACTACTGCTCCTCTCAAACTCGGCCTGCCTCCGCAAACTCCAGAAGAAGGTGTAAAGAAAGAAGGGGACCTCCCGGAAAAGGGCGGACCCGAGACGGAGATTTCTTTGGAAGGGGGCTTTGAAGAAGGGAAAGAACCGGTTCCCGAAAACCCAAAGGTTGGGGAGAGGTTTCCGAAAAACCCTGGGGATTCCCCTCTCGTTTCTTCCCAGAAAGAAGACTTAAGGTCTCCTTCAACTCATAGAGCCCAAGCCGGAAGCCAGAATCCTCCCTCCCCTGAAGCCTCTTTTTCTTCGGTGATCCCTCGCCCGCAAAAAGAAAGGTCCTCCGAAAAAACCTCTTTTCCTAAGGATCTTTTGGCCAAAACCGAAAGTCCCTCCCAGAAGGTCCACTCTTTAAAAGGGCCTTCCCATTCCTATATCCTGACCAAAACCGAAGACCCTTCCCGGAAGACCCGCTTTTCAAAAGAGCCTTCCGGTCCTCCAAAGACGGAAATTGGAAAAGAAGGATTCTTGGTCGGGAGGGGAGAGGCCCTGCTTAAGGCCCCGGAAAATCTCTCCGCCGGTATTCCCACCGGTGGGGGAGACGGTCCTTCCCCGGTGCCGGCCGGAGAGGTTCCGGAATTCATAAAGGATCTGGTGGTGGAGATCCAGCCCTCGGGAGAGCGCAGGGCCCGCCTCAAACTTGAGCCTCCGGACCTGGGAGAGCTGGACATAGATCTCAAAGTACACCGTCAGGAGGTGAGCGTCTTTCTACGGGTGGAAAAACCCGAGGCCCTGCATCAACTCCAGCCCCACCTCCCGCACCTCCAGCACCTCCTTGAGGACCTGGGCTTCAACGTACTGGAATGCCAGGTGAGCCTGGGAGGAGCCGGCCAGGGCTGGCACTTTGCCGAAGAAAGAGGCCGGGAATCCTCTGGGGAGAAGGCTCCCTCCATAAAGGCCGTGGAGGAAGTCCCGGCCGAAAAGGAGCCCGCCTCAGGGGTCGCCTCCGGAAGAGGGATAAATCTGGTGGTTTAGGAGGGGAGAGATGATCGCCGGCGTGAACGAAAAGACCGGACAGCCCCTAGCCCTGGAACGGGTCCCCAAAAAGACCCTTAGCCGGGACGATTTTATGCTCCTTTTCATCAAACAGCTCCAATTTCAAGATCCCATGAAACCCATCGAAAACAACGAAATGGCCATGCAGATGGCCCTTTTCAGTCAGGTGGACCAGCTCTTTGACCTCAACCAGAACTTCGAAAAAATCCTGGAGCTGGCCCGGGACTTCTCCCTTTCGGCCACCACCTCCCTCCTGGGAAAGACCGTAAAGGTGAAAGGGGATTACGGACGCGTGGAGGGAGGAAAATTCCTGGGGGCGGAGTTTGAACTGGAGGAGCCCGCCCAGGGCGTGGAGGTGGTCATCACCGATGAGCAGGGTCGCCTGGTGAAGCGCCTCTCCCTAGGAAGTCTCCCGGCGGGTAAACACCGGGTGGAATGGGACGCCACCGACGAAAACGGAAACCCGGTGCCTGACGGAAACTACCGCCTGAGGGTCATCCTCCCCGGGAAAAACCCTCAGGACACTCCCTCCCTTCTGGTTACCGGAAGGGTGACCGGAGCGGTCCTGGGAGATACCCCTCAGGTGGTGGTAAACGGGCAGCTACTCCTCAAGCCTTCGGAGATCGAAAGGGTCTTCACCGAGTCTTCCTAAGGAGGTCAAGCCATGGGGATCTTTGGGAGCATTTACACCGGGGCCTCCGGGATTCAGGAACAGAGCCTGGCCCTGCGGGTTACGGCCAACAACGTGGCCAACCTCAACACCACGGGATTCAAGGGTGACCGGAGCCTCTTTGCGGATATCTTCGCTCAGGCCTCGGGCGAGGTCTTTCCCCGGGAAAAGGGCCTGGGAGTCCTTTTCGACCTCACCACGGATTTCTCTCCCGGAGGCTATGAGACCACGGACATCCCCACCGACCTGGCCATCATGGGACGGGGTTTCTTTGCGGTCTCTGACGGGACCAACACCTACTATACCCGGGATGGGCATTTTCTCCTGGAAGAAACCGGAGATAATACCCTGCGCATGGTTACCCCCCTGGGCTATACACTCCTCGGGGCCGATCCCACAGCCTCTCCCACGAACACCACCCAGCTCAGCCCGGTGGAAATCCCCCGGACCATCGCCGGAAGGGGCACCAGCCGGATTTCCCTACAGCTCAACCTCGATGCCCGCAAGGAGACCGAGGGGACCAGCCGGAGACTCCTTGAGGCCTGGGATGCCACCCGCCCCACCGGACCTATTGACAGCAACGACTACGAATACGTGACCAGCCTGAAGGTTTACGACCCCACCGGGGTGGACCATCTCCTGAATCTCTATCTGGACACTACGGACCAGAACAACCAGTACGAGGTGTTACTCACCCTGGCCGATCCGGCTGAGGACTGGCGCGGCACAGGCCCCTACGCCGGGGCCCTCCTCTGGGGCACCCTGGATTTCGGGGCTACGGGAGAGATCACCCAGGCCAGCTTTTACACGGTGAACCTGGACGGAACCCTCACCCCCCAGGACCTTACCCAGAGCGGCACCCCTCAGTTTACGGTGAATTTCACCGGGACCCCCCAGACCATCGATCTGGACCTGGGATTCTATTACGACCCCCAAGGGAACCTGGTGCGCACTCCCCTCTCCTCGCATATGTACGCCACCCCTTTTGCCGTCCTTTATCAAAATCAGGACGGCTATCCTCCGGGGATCTTCGACCGGGTGGAGATCGATGTGGACGGAACGGTGCGGGCCTTTTACACCAACCAGCAGTCCCAGGAGGTGGCCCGGATCTGGCTGGCGGATTTCACCGGCCTTGAGGATTCGCTGGATAGGGCCGGAGCCAATCTCTTTGTTCCCCGGGCCGGGGCCACGCCTATCCTTTTGAATCCCGGACGCGATTCCGCAGCCGCCCTTTCTTCCGGGGCTTTGGAGACCTCCAACGTGGACCTGGCCACGGAGATGATCCATCTCCTTACCTTCCAGCGGACCTTTCAGTCGAGCGCCCGGGTGATCACCACTGCGGATCAGATGCTCGAAGACTTTCTGAGGGCCAGATGATGCGCTGGATTAAAGGTTTTGAAAACAAATTCCGAAATATAAATGGGGAGGTGTAGTCATGGCTCTCACCGATGCCCTTTTTACCGGAACCAGCGGCCTCAAAAGTCTGGGGCACGGAATGAGTGTGGTGGGAGACAACGTGGCCAACCTAAACACCACGGCCTTTAAGGGCTCTCGGGTGACCTTCCAAGACGTGATGGCCCAGAGCATCAACACCGCGAGCGGCTCCGGGCAGCTCGGCCGAGGAGCCACGGTGCAGGCCCTCTATCCCACCTTCGGCCAGGGGTCCTTCGAGTCCACAGCCAGCCCTACGGATTTGGCCATCGCTGGAAACGGCTTTTTCATGGTAAAGGAACCCGGCTCCACCGGAAACATCTTCTATACCCGGGATGGACAATTCACGGTGGACAAAAATGGCTATCTCATCAATCCTTCCGGTTTCCGGGTGCAGGGCTGGCAGATCGACGAAAATACCGGAGACATCACCGGAGCCATCACCGATATCCGCATCGACCGGACCTCGGCCCCGGTGGCTACCTCCAAGATTGATGTCATTACCAACCTTGACGCCCGGGAAGAACTGGAAACCCTGATCGTAAATCTCAACGGCGATGTGGACGATGGTAGTACAGTAAGTACTACCTTCGTGGTCCGGGATGTAGACGGGAATGATAACAAGCTCTATGTGGAATTGACCTACGATGCCGGCCTTAATAAATGGAATTACGTCATCCGGAAAGACAACGCCACCGGTCCCATCCTGGCCCAGGGAACCAATGCGAGCACCACCCGGGCCACCGTCGAGCTTCCCACCACTGGAGAAAACATCATTGTGGACTGGAGTGCGGTCACCCATACCACCTCCGCCGATACTCTTTCGGCCCCTGGACGACTGGGACGGGTAGAAGTGAACGGAGACATCACCCCGGACACCTGGAATTATCTGGACTATACCCTTACGGATGCCAACGGAAACACCCGCAACCTACGTCTGTGGCTCTATTATGATAGCGGAGATAGTCGGTGGGATTACTATGTGGTCGAGAATCCCACCACTCCTGCCCCGGCAGACCCCACGGGCGAAGGCGGAACTATCCTGGCCCAGGCTACTAATATCGCTGATACCGATACCTGGTTTTTCCTGGATGGCACCACACAGAGGGTTAATCTTGACTGGAGCGCGGTGACCACCGGGGGTACGGGCTCCCTAAACCTGGCGGCTTCCTACCCCCTCCAGGAGGTCCCCACCCTTCTTGATCGCTGGGATGCCCGCAACGAGACCCCCCTGGCCTCCACGGAATACACTTACCGCACCACCCTTACGGTTTACGATTCCTTGGGCACCCCCCACGAAATCACCATCTATTACGATACCACCACCAAAGAAAATACCTACGAATTCCTGGTCACCTGTAACCCTTCGGAGGACCAGCGGGACTTCGTGCGGGATGCGGATCCCATGCAGTGGGTAGACCAGGAGGGCTCGGTCACTGTGACCAAGGACATCCCTTCCGGAAGTACTTACGCGGATACCAAGCGCGGAGTCCTGATGTACGGAAGGCTCTCCTTTGATAACCAGGGAAACGTGAAAAATTTCTACGAGACCTACCGTATCGACGCTAATACCGGGGTGCCGGTAAAGATCGTGGGGCCCAATGGAGTGCCGGTGGCCGATCCCGCCGATGGTTTTGAGGCCACCGGAGCCAATGGTTACCCCCTTCTCATTGCCGATTTTCTGGGAATTGACCTGGTGGACAACCGTCCGGCAGGCTCCGAACAGGATCAGGGGACCAATGTGCAGGCCCTGCAACAGATCGAAATGAATTTTGGATACTACTATAAAGATTCCTGGCGCTCGGAGTCCGTGCGCACCACCCAGTACGCCACCAGCAACTCCACCATCTTTTACGACCAGAATGGTTTCGGCCCGGGGTCCCTGGAAACCGTCTCCGTGGATACCGACGGGGTAATCACCGGGCATTATTCTAACGGACGGGTCATTCCCCTCTGGATGGTGGCGCTGGCCAACTTCAATGCCCCGGAAAGACTGGACAAGGTGGGGGGAAATCTCTATCGGGAGACCACGGGTTCCGGGCCGCCCATCACTGGAAAACCACGCACTAACGGCCTGGGATCCATCGCTCCCAATAGCCTGGAGCAGTCCAACGTGGACCTGGGGGAACAGTTCGTGAAGATGATCATCTTCCAGCGAGGCTTTCAGGCCGACGCCCGCATTATTACGGTAACCGACACCATGCTCGACGAACTCATCAACCTCAAACGGTAAAATAGGATCCGATCCTATTTTCGAAGGGAGGGGGCTCCTAGGGCCCCCATCTCCTTTTAATTTTTGGGCTTTCAAACCCCAAACTTCCTTTATCAAAAATAGGATCCGATCCCATTTTTGGGAGGGAGTGGCGGAAGGAAATTTAGAGGTTAAAATCGGCCCATGGCGCGCAAGAAAAAAAGGCGTAAGAAGCGCCCGGCCTATCTAGACCTTCCTCTGCCGGAGGCCATTAAGGGGGCCATGCGGGAGGCGGGCCGCCCCCTCCTCCTGCGGGAGCTCTATCACCTCCTGCATATTCCCAAAGAAGAAAGGGCCTCCTTTCGGCGCCTGGTCAAGGGGCTTGCGGCCCGCGGGGAACTCATTCACATCAAGGGGCGACGTTACGGCCTTCCGGAGGAAATGCCTTTGGTCACCGGAAGGCTCTCGGTGCACCCCGAAGGATACGGTTTCGTAAATCCCGAAGATGAAAAGGCCCCTACGGTCTTCATCCCTCCGGGGCGACTTAAGGGGGCCCTGGACGGGGACCTGGTGGTGGCCCGCATCGAACGCCGCACCAAAAAGGGCCCTGAGGGGACGGTCATCCGCATCCTGGAGCGCCGGCGCAAGAGGATCGTGGGCTTTTTCTACCGCAGTCGCAAGGTCTCCACGGTCATCCCCGAAGACGAAAGACTTCCGGTGGAGATCCTCATTCCCCCGGGAGAGGAGCGCGGAGCCGAGGACGGGGAGATGGTAGTGGCGGAGATCACGGACTTTTCTCCCGGCCGCCGCATTCCCGAGGGCCGGGTGGTGGAGGTCCTGGGGGATCCGGAAGATCTCCAGACCCAGGCCAAGGCCGTCATCTACAATTACGAACTGCCTCACCGCTGGAGCCGCCGTGTGAGGGAGGAACTGGCCCGACTCCCCGACGAAGTACGCCCGGAAGACAAGGCCGGCCGCCGGGATCTCACCCGGGTGCCTCTGGTGACCATCGATGGGGAGAGCGCCCGGGACTTTGATGATGCGGTCTGCGTACGCCGCACCCGCACCGGCTATAAACTTTACGTGGCCATTGCTGACGTCTCCCATTACGTAAAGCCGGGCTCGGCCCTGGACCGCGAGGCCTATGAACGGGGAACCAGTGTCTATTTTCCCAACATGGTGGTCCCCATGTTCCCGGAAAAGCTCTCTAACGGACTCTGCAGCCTCAATCCCCAGGTGGAACGCCTGGCCCTGACCGTGGAGATGGACTTTGATCGGGAAGGGAACCTGCGCCGCAGTCGCTTCTATCCCGCCGTCATCCGCAGTCACGCCCGTCTCACTTACAACGAAGTCAAGGCCATGCTGGTGGACCGGGACCGGGAGTTGCGAAAGAAATACAAACCCCTTCTCCGGATGCTAGAGGCGGCAGCCGAGCTGGCCCAGCTCTTGCGCAAAAGGCGCCTTTCCCGGGGCAGTATCGACTTCGATCTTCCGGAGCCGGAAGTGGTCCTGGATCTTCAGGGGGAGATCCGGGACATCGTGCGGCGGGAGCGGCATCTGGCCCACTTTCTCATCGAGGAATTTATGATTGCCGCCAACGAGGCCGTGGCCCGTTATTTGGAAGAGCGGGGCTATCCTTTTCTCTACCGAGTGCACGAGGCGCCGGACCCGGTGAAAATTCGGGAATTTGTGGAGTTTGCGCGCACCTTAGGCCTGGATCTGGAAGCTCCGGTGGAACCTACCCCGGCCTGGGTACAGGAGGTCATTCGTCTGGCGGAGGGCCGCCCTTACGCCTATCTGGTAAACATGCTTCTTTTGCGTTCCATGAAGCAGGCCCAGTACAGTCCGGAAAACATCGGGCACTTCGGCCTGGCCTCGGCCTGCTATTGCCATTTCACTTCTCCTATCCGGCGCTATCCCGACCTGGTGGTCCACCGGACCCTCAAAACCGCTCTTAAGCGCAAACGCCCGCCCTATCCTTATGAAAAGCTGGTGGAAATGGGCAAACATCTCTCCCAGCGCGAACGCACGGCCATGGAGGCCGAACGAGAGATGCTGGAAAGGGTGCAGGTCCGCTTCATGCAGGAACATCTAGGAGAGACCTTTACCGGGATCATTTCCGGGGTCACGGCCTTTGGCTTCTTCGTGGAACTGGAAGAATATTTCGTCTCCGGACTGGTACGCCTTACAGATCTCCACGATGACTACTATTTTCTGGACGAAAAAAATCATCGCCTGGTAGGCCGCCGCACCGGCCGCCTCTTTCAGATCGGCCAAAGGGTCCGGGTGAGGGTGAAGGAGGTAAATCTAAGGCGCCGGCAGATTACTTTCGAGCTGGTAGAACCTCGGCCTTGAGAAACTCCAGATATTCTCCCCCGAAAGAAAGGGCCAGGAACCCTTCCTGGCTGGCCCGCCGCACTATCCCCAGGCTTTCCCGCAGGCGATCCACCGCCGCTCCCACCCGGAGGATGGTCCACTCCAGGCCTTCAAGACGGGTCCGGGCATCGATCACCAGTTCCCGATTAAGCCCTTCTTCCCTTTCCAGGCGTTCAAGGCGTTCCTTGATCTCCTGATAAAGGCTCCCTTCCATCCGCAGCCTCCAGGATCTCTCGGGCTAAATCCCCCACACGATAATTCCTTAATTCCCGACCATCAAAGAAATGCACCGTATAATCCGAAAAGGCCAGTTCCCGAAGGCGTGGAAGCTTCTCCTCGGGGACCACCCCCAGGCGTTTCAGGGCCCAGGCTGCCAGGCCGGCAGCGGCCAGGTCTGAGGAATCAAGAACCGGCAGGAGATAACGCGGGGCCTCTTCCGCCAGAAGGCGCTCCCTCTCCTTCTCCGCCAGGCGCCCGATACCCCAGGCCACCCCGCGCTGGGCCGGGGGAAACTCCAGAAGGTTGCCATCGGGACGGAGATAAGAGACCAGAATAGGCGTGTACTCCGCGGCCAGTCCCCGGTGTTGATAGAGGCATTCGGCCAGGGCCTCCGGAGCCCCCCAGGCCATGCCCCCAGACTCCTCATTGAGCATCCACATGAGACGCCGGATAACAATGCGGGCGGCCTCCAGATCCTCCTCGGCGATACGGGCGGTCACATAGCCCAACCCCAGGATGGCCCACCACCGCACGCGTTCTTCGCGGTGACAGAAAGCCCCGATGAGGGGACTTACCGCCTTGCGGGGGGGAAAGGCCTCAAGCCCCCGGTAAAGGGAGGAGAGGTCCGGGGCCCTTTCTAGAAGCCCCCAGACCCCCCGCTTGAGATCTCTTACCTTAGACACCGCAGGCCTCTTTGACCTTCTGGGCCAGAAGCCGGCCCAATTCCCGACACCGGGCCAGATCCTCCTCCGTGGGGGCGTATTTCACCCGAAATCCCTCGTGCACGATCTCGGTCTTGGTCTCCTCAAAGACCTTGTTGAGGTGTTTTACGGCCTCCCCGCTCCAGCCATAGGAGCCGAAGGCCAGGCCCAGCTTATTCCGCGGCCGCAAACCTTTCATATAAGTAGTAAAGCCGGCCACGGTGGGAAGAAGCCCGTTATTCAGGGTGGAAGAACCAAAGGCCAGGCCTTTGGCCCGCATAACCTCGGTCATGAGCTCCGTGGTGTCCGTTACCGAAAGCCGGAAGAATTCCGCCTCCACCCCCTCGCTGACCGCTCCCTCGTAAAGGGCCCAGGCCATCTTCTCCGTACTGTGCCACATGGTGTCATAGATGACCAGAACCCGGGGCTCGGCCTCGTAACGGCTCCAGCGGTCGTAGGCCTCAAGGATTTCTTTTACGTGCCTGCGCCAGATGACCCCGTGGTCCGGACAGATCATCTCGATCTCCAGCTTGAGGTCCTTTACCGTCTGAAGCACCTTCTGCACCTGCGGGGAGAAGGGCAACACGATGTTGGCGTAATACTTGGCCACCTCCTGGAAGAGCTCACAGAAGTCCACATCGTCGTCAAAGCGGGTGCTAGTGGCGTAGTGTTCCCCGAAGGCGTCCTGAGAAATGAGGACCTTTTCTTCCGGGATATAGGAGACCATGCTGTCCGGCCAGTGGACCATGGGGGTTTCCACAAACTGAATGGTGCGCCGACCTACCTTGAGGCTGTCTCCGGTCTTTACCTCCACGAAGGGCCAGTCCTCCCGATGGAAATAGCCGATCATCCCTAGACGGCCGTTGCGGGTGCAGAAGATCTTCTCCGGCTGGATGGCCTCCACCGTGCGGGCGATGGCCCCTCCGTGGTCGGGCTCGATGTGATTGATCACCAGGTAGTCGATCTTCCGGGGATCCCCCAGGACCTCCCGTATGTGTTCCATGAACTGATCAAAAAAATGAAGCTTTACCGTATCAAAAAGGACGACCTTTTCATCCACCAAAAGATAGGCGTTATAGGTGGTTCCCCGATGGGTGGTGTAGCCGTGAAAGTTGCGCACATTCCAGTCCACCGCCCCCACCCAGTAGAGGCCCTCTTTGATCTTCACCGCTCCCATAAGGCATCCCTCCTTTCCTTATTTTAAAAGATTCCCCGGCCCCGGCTCGGGGCCGGGGGCCACTTTAGCCCTCGTAGGGGGTAAATTCACTCTTGGCCGCCCCGCAGACCGGACAGGTCCAGCTGTCGGGAAGATCCTCAAAGGCCGTTCCCGGGGGATAGCCCCGGTCCGGATCTCCCTGGGCCGGATCGTAGATATAGCCGCAGACACTGCACTGGTACTTTTTCATGGCTTACCTCCTTTGGCTTATTTTTTCAGAGGTTCACAGACCTTAGAGGACTCCCAGAGCCCGTGAAGATTGCAGTATTCCCGGGCGGTAACCTTTTCGGCCTCCACGCAGAAGAAGGCCTCCGGAGCCTGTCCCGGTTTCAGGAACTGGATGTAGGATCGGCCGTCGGCCTGAAGCTCGATCCACTGAATGTAGTGCTTCTCCTCCATGGGGTGCGGCACGCTGCCCACCTTTACCTTATAGCCTCCCGCCACCTTCTCGATCACCGGCACGTGCTTTTCTTGGGCCGCATCCACCGAGCCGGCCTCGAGCTTTTCCATGGGCTGGCCACAACAGACCAGCTCCCCTTTCCCGGCATTAAGTACCATGACTATGTTCCCGCATACGTTACACCGATAAATACCCCGATACTCCGCCATGGGCCTCCTCCTTTTTGTGGATTTAGTCTATCTAGATATTATTATACTCAAAAATGGATTTGTCAACTCAGGAATTCAGAATCCGGTAGAGGGCCTCTAGCTCCCGGCGGAGATCGGCAAGGAGCCGCGAGGGAGATGGGCGCTCGGAAAGGGCCTTGCGGGCTCCGGCAATGGTGTATCCTTCTTCATAAAGAAGGTGCTTGATGCGCCGCAGAAGCTCGATCTCCCGCGGACCGTAAAGGCGTCTTCCGGCCAGACGCCGCGGTCTTAACTGCGGGAACTCCTTTTCCCAATATCGAATAACATGGGGCTCCAGGCCGAGGAGTTCGGCCACCTCACCGATGGTGTGATAGCGAGGGCGCTCATTCCTGGGCATGCAAAAGGGCCTTGAGGGTGGGGGCCGCCCGGAAAAGCACCGTCCTGGCCCCAGGGATGATAATGGCTTCTCCCGTCCGGGGGTTGACTCCCCGGCGGGGCCGGCGATAGTGCACCCGAAAGTGGCCGAAGTGCACGATCTTAACCTCCTCCCCCCTCTCAAGGGCGGTCTTCATCTCCTCAAGCAGGGCCTCCACCAGACGATACATACTCCTTTCCGAAAAACCAAATCGCTCGTGTAAGCGGCGGGCCAGCTCCCGCTTGGTAAAGGTCTTGGGCTTCATCGCCGGCGCCCTCCAAAGGCCGAAAGGACCTTGGCGGCGACCTCCTCCTGCAGGGCGTTGACCTCCTCGTCGGTAAGGGTGCGCTCCGGGGCCCGATAGACGAAACGAATGGTTACACTCTTTTCTCCTGCCGCAAGCGGCTCTCCCCGATACACATCCACCACCTCCACCTTCTCCAAATAAGGAATATCGAGCCCGGTGAGAAATTGCAAGACCTCGCCGGCGGGAACCTCCTCGCGGAGCACCAAAGAAAGGTCCCGGGAGGTGGCTGGAAAGCGCGGCAGTCCCTGATAACGTCGGGGAAGCTCCGGAAGGGCTAGACAGGCCGTAAGATCCATCTCCGCCACTAGAAGAGGGGCCGGAAGCTCGTATTGGGCCCGGAGGTAGTTCTTGACCTCCCCGGCATAGCCTATCTCCTGCTCCCCGGCCAGAAGACGAAAAGATAAGCCCCGGCGCAAGAAGACCTCTCGGGACTGGGGTTTGAGGGTCAGCCCCGAAAGCCCCAGGGACTCAAAGAGGGTCTCGAGCACCCCTTTGAGATCATAAATATCGGCCGGCCGGCCCCGCCCTCCCCAGAAGGGAGGCTCAAAAAGGCCCAGGACCAACAGCCCCAGGTGAAGGCGCTCTTCCGGCAACTCCCCTTCTCCCGGGAAAAAGACCCTCCCCACTTCGAAGATTCGCAGACGCCCCACCTCGCGGAAAAAATTGAAACGGGCCGTCTCCAGCAACCCGGGAAGAAGGGTGGTCCGCATCACGGACTGGGTCTCGGAGAGGGGGTTGGCCAGGCGCAGGGGACGCAAACGGGGATCGCCCTCGGGAAGTTCAAGGACCTCCAGGGCTCGGGGATCGATAAAACTGTAGTTGATCACCTCGTAAAAACCCAGCGCCGTGAGGGCCTCCCGCACCCGGGAAAGCACACGATCTTCCCTTTCTAGAGGCCGAGCCGAAAGCTCTCCCACCGGCAGGGTCACCGGAAGGCGGTCATAGCCGTAGAGCCGGGCTACCTCCTCGATAAGGTCCTCCTCCAGGACCAGATCACCCCTATGGGAGGGCGGCCGGAAGAGGAGCTCCTCCTCTCCCACTTGCACCTCCCCCCCCAAGCGTTTGAGATATGCGCCCGCCTCGGAGAAGGGCCGCTCCCAGCGGAGATAACTTATGAGCTTGGTGCGGCGCAGACGGATCTCCGGGGCCTTCCAGGGCCGAGGATAGAGGTCTATCTTTCCCGGAAGAATCCTTCCTCCAGCCACTTCCACCAGCAGGGCTGCCGCCCGGTCTAGGGCCCGAGGCACCCCCTCCGGATCCACCCCCCTTTCAAAGCGGTAGGAACTTTCCGTGGAAAGACGCAGGCTCCGGGCCGAACGGCGGATCCTCACCGGATTGAACCAGGCGGATTCCAGAAACACCCTCCGGGTCTCCTCCCTGACCCCACTTTCTTCCCCGCCCATCACCCCGGCTACAGCCACCGGCCCCTCGGCATCGGCAATCACCAAGGTGCCGGTCGGAAGCTCGCGCCACTGTCCGTCCAGAGTGCGCAGCCCCTCCCCCTCCCGGGCGGCCCGCACCAGAATCCTTTTTCCCCGGATCCTTTCGTAATCGAAGGCATGAAGGGGCTGGCCCAGCTCGAGCATCACATAATTGGTCACATCCACCAGATTGTTGAGGGGCCGCAGCCCGCACATCCAGAGCCTCTGGGCCATCCAAAAAGGGGATTCCCCTACGGAAAGCCCTTCGAGGAGCCTTCCCGCGTAGCGAAAACACCCCTCCTCGTCCTCAATGGCGCACTCCAGGTATTCCCGGAGATCTCCTTCAGGGAACGCGGGGATTTCCGGAAACTTGAGCGGGGCTCCGGTAAGGGCCGAGACCTCCCGAGCCACCCCCAGGATGGAAAGACAATCCCCCCGGTTGGGGGTAACCGCCACCTCAAGGACCGGCTCCGAAAGCCCCAGGGCCTCATGGAAGGGAAAGCCGGGCTCGGCCTCCGGGGGAAGAATCAGGAGCCGATTTTTTTCTTCCGAGACCCCGGCTTCATAAGGAGAAAGAAGCAGGCCCTCGGAAGGCACCCCCCGAAGGCGGGTCTCCTGGACCTTAGCCCCGGAAAAGGTGACCGCTCCCGGAAGGGCCAGCGCCACTTTGAGGCCAGGCTTAAGCCCCGGGGCCCCGGAGACCACGGTATAGCGCCTTTTTCCGTCGGAAAGCTCGCACACCGCAAGGCGGTCGGCCTCTGGATGGGCCTTGACTTCCAGAATTTCCGCCGCCACCACCGGACCCAGGGCCTGATAGGCCTCCTCTACCCCTTCCACCTCCAGGCCCCCCAGAGTAAGCCTTTCGGCCAACTCCTCGGCTGAAAGCTCCGTTTCCACCAGCTCCTTCAACCAACTTACCGGGACCCGCATCAGAATTGCTCCAGAAAGCGGAGATGATTTTCATAAAAAAGCCGGATATCGTCGATCCCGTGACGCAGCATAGCGATGCGCTCCACTCCCAGGCCAAAGGCCAGCCCCTGCCACTTTTCAGTATCATAACCCACACCCCGCAGCACCTGGGGATGAACCATCCCGGCCCCCAGGATCTCCAACCAGCCGGTCTCTCCGCAGAGCCGACAGCCCTTTCCCCGACAGATCACACATTCGATATCCATCTCCGCGCTGGGTTCGGTGAAGGGGAAATAGCTGGGCCGAAAGCGCACCCGGGTCTCTGGACCGAAGATCTCCCGGGCGAAATAGGTGAGAAGGCCCTTAAGGTCGGTAAAGCTCACTTCCCGGTCCACCAGAAGGCCCTCCACCTGATGGAACATGGGGGTGTGGCGCACATCGGAGTCGCAGCGGTAGACCTTTCCCGGGGCGATGATCCGCAGGGGCGGCCTGTGGGCCAGCATGGTCCGGATCTGAATGGGCGAGGTGTGGGTGCGCAGGAGAAGCCCTCCCTCCAAATAAAAGGTATCCTGCATGTCCCGGGCGGGATGGTCTGGAGGGATATTCAGGGCCTCGAAGTTGTAGTAGTCGGTCTCCACTTCCGGGCCCCGGGCCAGGTCAAAACCCAGCCGCAGAAAGACCGCACAGATCTCCTGCAGGGTCTGGGTCACCGGATGGAGACGCCCGAGTTCGAAGGGACGCCCCGGCAGGGTAAGATCCACCCCCGGGGTCTCGTCTTCGGCCGCCCGTAGAAGGGCCTCCCGGCGGGCTCGCAGGGCCTCTTCCAGCTCGTCCCGCAACTCGTTGGCCAGCCGCCCCACCCGCCGCCTTTGTTCCGGAGGGAGATCCTTGAGACCCTTGAGGATGCGGGTAATCTCGCCCTTTTTTCCTAGGTAACGAACGCGGAACTCTTCCAAGGCCTTAAGGTCAGGGAGGGCGGCCAGCTCTTCTTTAAGGCGCGACCTTAAGGCCTCCAGCTCCTTTTCGGTCATGGAGGGTTACTGCCAGGCGGCCCGGGCCTTCTCCACCAGCTTGGCAAAGACCTCCGGCTCCGTTACCGCCAGATTGGCCAGGATCTTGCGATCCAGGGCAATGCCGGCCTTCTTGAGGCCTCCCATGAAACGGCTGTAATTCATCCCGTGAAGCCGGGCCGCGGCATTGATGCGTACCTGCCAGAGCCTCCGGAAATCGCGCTTTTTCTGTTTACGATCCCGATAGGCGTAGACCAGGGCCCGTTCCACCGTCTCCCGCACCCGCCGGAAACAGTTCTTGCGCTGGCCCCAGTAACCCTTGGCCATGCGGATGAGCTTCTTGTGTCGCCTCCGAGTCTTAAATCCGCCTTTTGCCCGCGGCATCTTTTCCCCTCCCTTAGAACTTATAAGGTACCAAGCGCTTGACGTGCTTTACGTAGCCACCCTCCAGGACCTTGTCCTGCCGCAAGCGGCGTTTGCGCTTGGCGGTCTTTTTCCGGTTGAGGTGGCTGCGACCGGCCCGAAAGTGCACCAGCTTGCCCTTACCCGTAACCTTAAATCGCTTGGCCGCCGAACGATTGGTCTTCATCTTGTTTTTCTTGCCCATGGTCTCACCTGCCTTTTATTTCTTAAGGGGGGCCAGAATCATGATCATCTGTCGGCCCTCCATCCGGGGAGCCATCTCGACCTGGCCCAAATCCTTAACCGCTTCCTGGATCTTTTGCAAGACCTTCTGCGCCAGCTCCGGATGCACAATCTCCCGGCCCCGGAAAAAGACCCGGATTTTGACCTTGTTATTATCCTCCAGAAAGCGCCTTATATGCCGAATCTTGGTCTGGAGATCATGTTCCTCGGTCTTGGGACGGACCTTGATTTCCTTGAGCTCTACCTGGCTCTGGCGCTTCTTGGCTTCCTTGGCCTTCTTGGCCTCCTGATAGAGAAATTGTCCGTAGTCCATGATCTTGCAGACCGGGGGACTGGCCTGAGGGGCCACTTCCACCAGATCCAGCCCGTATTCCTCAGCCCGAGCCAGGGCCTCCCGCAGAGGCACAATTCCGATCTGTTTTCCGTCCGGACCGATGAGCCGTACCTCCCGGGCCCGGATCTGTTCGTTAATCCGATAGCGGCGCTTGTCTATGCTTCCCAAAAAAACCTCCCTCTTAGATTAGATTTTTTTGCTCTGGATTTCTTCTCGGAGTTTACGCAAAAATTCTTCCGGAGAAAAGCTCAAGTTTTCTCCGGTCCGGGTGCGCACCGTAAGGCGCTCTTCTTCCACCTCCCGATCCCCCACGATGACCATGTAGGGGACCTTCTTGACCTGAGCCTCCCGGATCTTGTAGCCCAAGCGTTCCCCACGGAAGTCCGGCTCCACCCGTATTCCTGCGGCCTGCAGAAGATCACAGACCTTACGGGCGAAGGGCTCGTGGCGGTCCGCCACGGTGAGCACCGCTACCTGCACCGGAGCCAGCCACAGGGGAAAGGCCCCGGCGTAATGCTCGATGAGGACCCCGAAAAATCTCTCCAGAGACCCCAAAAGGGCCCGGTGAATCATAATGGGCCGGTGGGGACGATTGTCCGGCCCCATGTAGGAGATATCGAATCTTTCCGGGATGTTGAAGTCCACCTGAATGGTGGAACACTGCCAGAAACGGCCCAGTACGTCCCGGATCTTGAGATCGATCTTGGGACCGTAAAAGACCCCCTCTCCGGGATCAATCTCGTAGGGAAGGCCCTTCTTTTCCAAGGCCGCCCGCAAAGCCCCTTCGGCCTTCTCCCACACCTCCTCCGAGCCCACATATTTCTCGGGGCGGGTGGAAAGATAGATCTGATACTCCTCAAAACCGAAAACCGTAAGGAAATAGACCACCAGATCGAGCACCCGAAAGATCTCCTCCTCTAACTGATCCTCCCGACAGAAGATGTGGGCGTCGTCCTGGGTGAAGCCCCGCACCCGCATGAGACCGTGAAGGACCCCGCTGCGCTCGTAACGGTAGACTGTCCCCAGTTCACAGTAACGGATGGGAAACTCCCGGTAGCTCCGCTTGCGGCTCTTGTAGATCAGGATGTGAAAGGGACAATTCATGGGCTTGAGCTGGTAGGCCCTCTCATCGATCTCCATGGGGGCGAACATGTTTTCGGCATAGAAATCCAGATGCCCGGACATCTTCCAGAGATCCCGCAGGGCGATGTGGGGGGTAAAGACCAGCTGGTAGCCCCGCCTGAGATGTTCCTCCCGCCAGAAATCCTCAATCTCCTTGCGGACTATAGCCCCCCTGGGGTGCCAGAGAATGAGCCCCGGGCCTACCTCTTCTTCAATACTGAAAAGTTCAAGCTCCCGGCCCAGACGACGGTGATCTCGGCGCTTGGCCTCCTCCAGACGCTTTAAGTATTCTTTAAGGGCTTCCTGGTCGAAAAAGGCCGTGCCGTAAATGCGCTGGAGTTGAGGGTTGCGTTCGTCTCCCCGCCAGTAGGCCCCGGCCACCGAAAGGAGCTTGAAGGCCTTGACCATCCCGGTGTGAGGAAGGTGGGGCCCCCGACAAAGGTCCACGAAATCTCCCTGCCGATAAATACTCACCCTTTCTTCCGGAATCTCTTTAAGGAGCTCCACCTTGTAAGTCTCGCCCCGGGAGGCAAAAAACCGCTCGGCCTCCTGGCGCGGAAGCTCCTCCCTCTTAAGGGGCAGACGACGCTTGACGATCTCCTTCATGCGCTTTTCGATGGCCGCAAGGTCCTCCTCGGTGAAGGGCCTCTGGTAATCGAAGTCGTAGTAAAAGCCTTCCTCCGTGGCCGGGCCGATCCCCAGACGGGCTTCCGGAAAGAGCTCCTTTACCGCCTGGGCCAGGACGTGGGCCGCCGTGTGCCGCAGGACCTCCAGAGCCTCGGGATCCTCGGGAAAGATGGGCTCCACTTCTCCCCCTTCAAGAAGGGGGGAGTGAAGATCTAGGAGCTGGCCATTTACCCGGAAGGCCACCGGACGGCGGCCCTCAAAATCAAAGACTTCCAGTAGACGGGCGGCAGGCACCCCGGACTCGACTTCGGCCTCTTGTCCCCGATAATGGAGATGGATTTTCACCTCCCCTACTCCTAATAAAACTAAGGCCTCCCGGGGCTGCCCCCAAGAGGCCTTTAATAAATGGTAGGCGCGGGCGGGATCGAACCGCCGACCTCTTGCGCGTCAAGCAAGCGCTCTCCCACTGAGCTACGCGCCTTCCCTTTCCATTGGTGATTTATTAACAAGTCCCGCAGAAGCTGTCAACCAGATTACGGGCACTTTCTAAAGCCGCACCCCGGGCCTCCCCCCCCGATTTCCAGAAATTATTTTTTCCATAATCTGGAAATTTGGAGTATCTTAATTGACTTTGTCTTTAACCTGTTTTATGGTATAAACAGAATCCAAAAAGAAGGGGGTGAGTCAAATGAAAGCCATTAAAAATGCCGGTCTCTTAGGGGTGGGTTTGGTAAGCTTTGCAGTGTTAGGGCCCTTTGCCATCTTCCCCGCGATCGCTGGGCTAGCTTATATCTCCAAGCTGGCTGAGGGTTATCACGAGGTCTACCAGACCGAACTCGAGCCTGCTGAGGTGACCGCCTAAAACTCGGGGGAGGCCTCAGGCCTCCCCTTTTATTTTTTCTCCTCCTTAGCAACTCTCTTGAGATATCTTGAATAACCTTTCCTGAAAGAAGTTCTGAAACTCCTTCAACAGTTTCCTTGGAAATCCGGGCATAGTTTTCCAAATCTTGCCCTGTAGCCTCTCCAAAAAGTTTATTGCAAGAGACTATAATTATGCGGAAATTACGATTCGAATTTTCCGAGAGCAAGCTTAGCGAATTTTAAAAAAGTCCAAAATTAAAAATGGCGTCCCCGGCGGGATTTGAACCCACGTTGCCGGCGTGAAAGGCCGGTGTCCTGGACCTGGCTAGACGACGGGGACGCCGTTTTTTTTGGGGCTTAAAAATAACGGCCCTTCCCAGAACTGTCAAGCACGCGGCCTTTAAAAATTCTCACAAAGGGGCTCAAAGTAGCCCCGGGGATGGGCACAGGAGGGGCACTCCTCCGGGGCCTCTGGTCCCACATGGATATAGCCGCAGTTGCGACAGCGCCAGGCGATGGGCTCGTCGCGCTTAAAAAGCGTGCCGTTTTTGATCCGCTCGGCCAGGGCCCGATAACGCTTTTCGTGAAATTTCTCCGCCTCGGCAATGGCCTCCAGCACCGCCGCCACCTCCGGGAAGCCCTCCTCCCGGGCCACCCGAGCAAATTCGGGATACATCTGACTGTGTTCATAGTTTTCGCCCTCGGCCGCGGCCAGAAGGTTCTCCAGGGTGTTCCCTATGCGGCCCGCAGGATAAGCAGCCTGGATCTCTACCAAACCCCCTTCCAGAAACTTGAAAATACGCTTTGCGTGTTCCTTTTCCTGCTCCGCGGTCTCCAGAAAGATGTCCGCAATGCGCTGAAACCCCTCTTTCTTGGCCTGAGAAGCGAAAAAGGTGTAGCGATTGCGGGCCTGAGACTCTCCGGCAAAGGCCGTCAAAAGATTCCTCTCCGTACGGGTGCCCTTCAAACTCTTCATTCCGGCCTCCTTTGAATTAATTTTTGTTTAGAGCTTTTATAAAATAGCTAGCTTCTCTTGTCAAGGGCTATCCCCCTCGGTATAGAAGCTAATTATGGATCCGGAAGTGTCCATAGTGATTCCGGCTTACAACGAAGAGGAGGCCCTGCCCCATCTTCTGGAGAGGCTGGCGGAGATCCTGCCCCAGATCCCTCCGGCTGAAGTCCTCATCGTGGACGACGGTTCCACCGATGGCACCCCGGAGATCCTGAAAGATTCCGTGAAGCGTTATCCCTGGCTGCGGGTCCTCATCCTGCGGCGCAATTTCGGCCAGAGTGCGGCCCTGACCTGCGGGCTGGATCACGCCCGGGGAAAGATCCTGGTCACCCTGGATGCCGACCTCCAAAATGATCCTGCAGACATCCCCAAGCTCCTCGACAAATTAAAAGAAGGCTATGACCTGGTCTCCGGATGGCGAAAAAATCGCCAGGATCCCTTCTTTACCCGCAAACTTCCCTCCAGGGTGGCCAACGCCCTCATCAGCCGCATCACCGGAGTGCGCCTCCATGACTACGGCTGCACCCTCAAGGCCTACCGAAGGGAGGCCCTTCAGGGAGTGACGATCTATGGAGAACTCCATCGTTTTATCCCGGTGCTGGCCGATCTCCGAGGGGCCCGGATTGCCGAGGTCCCGGTGCGCCACCACCCCCGCCGCTTTGGAAAGAGCAAATACGGCCTGTCGCGCACCTATCGGGTGCTCCTGGACCTCCTTCTCATGTTCTTCTTCCAGCGCTTCGCCACCCGGCCCCTCCACTTTTTCGGGCTCCCGGGAGGCCTCCTCTTTGGGACCGGCTTTCTCATCGAACTCTATCTTTCCTTCCTGAAGATCTTTGGACACCAACAGATCGGCCACCGGCCCCTTCTCCTCCTCGGAGTCCTCCTCATCCTTACCGGGATCAATCTCGTCTGTACCGGACTTCTGGCCGAGCTTATCATGCGCGCCTATTATGAGGGCAGCGGTCGCCGAACCTACGCCCTCCGGGAAATCCTGCCGTGAAAAAATGGACCAGCTTTCTCTTACGGGTAGGAGTTAGTACCGGGCTCCTGGTCTATCTCCTCCGCCGGGTGGAGGTTTCCTCGCTTGCCGCGGCCCTTCGGGCCTATTCCCCCCTCTGGTGGTTGGCCGGATTTATAGTCTATGCCGCCTTTCAGGCCCTGAGCACCCTGCGCTGGCAGACCATCTGCTCCCACCTGGGGCTCAGACAGTCCTACGGCTTCTTCCTTAAACTTTATTTGGTGAACATGTATTTTAACACCCTCCTTCCCGGACTTATGGGAGGAGACGTGGTGCGCAGTTATTATCTCTATCGAGAGGGATTGCGGGCCCGGGAGTCCGGGGTCAGCGTGATCCTGGATCGCGGGGCCGGACTGGCCGGGCTCTGTTTTATCCTGCTTCTGGCCCTACCCCGGTGGGGGGATTTTCTGCCCCTCCATCTTCGTCGAACCCTTTTTCTGTGGGCGGCTGCGGTGGTGGCCGGAGGGATGGGGCTGACCCTCTGGGCCACCCTTTCCTCCCGGAGGGCCCCCTATCTCGAACCCTTGCGCCTCCCTCAGGCCGGAAAGATCTTTCTCTACGGCCTGGGAGTGCAACTCCTTTATGTACTCCAGTTTGTGGTTATGGCCCGGGGATTGGCCGTGGAGATGCCCGCAAGTGACTTCCTGGTCCTCGTCCCGGTCACCGGCTTCCTGGCCTCGCTTCCGGTGAGCCTGGGGGGACTGGGGGTGCGGGAGGCCTCCCTGGTATATTTTATGAGCCTGCGGGGCGTGCCCCAAGAGAAGGCCCTTCTCCTAGGACTTCTGGTATACTCCACCGTGCTGGTAGGGGCCCTGCCCGGGGCCTATCTTTACTTACGGGGCCTGGGGCGTGTTCGAACTTAAGGTCTTTTTGAAAACTTTTACGGCCCTTTTCGTAATCGTGGATCCGGTGGGAGGTATTCCCCTTTTTCTGTCCCTTACGGAGGGCTATACGGAAAAAGAACGCCGCCTTACAGCCTTTAAGGCCTCTCTGGCGGCCTTTCTGGTGCTGGCAGCCTTTATCTTTCTAGGAGAAAAAATCCTTTCCTTTTTTCAGATCTCTTTGGGTTCTTTCCGGGTGGCCGGAGGGGCCCTTCTTTTCCTGATCGCCCTGGAGATGCTCCAGGCCAAGCCCCGGAGCACCAAAAGCACCCCTCCGGAGGAGGCCGAAAGCCGGCAGAGGGAGGACATCTCTCTGGTGCCCCTGGCGGTGCCCATCCTGGCCGGGCCCGGGGCCATCACCACGGTGATCGTGCTGGCCGGGGGAGAGGATCTTTCTATGAAATTCACCGTCTTAGGCGCCTGCGCCCTGACCTTCCTGGCCACCTTCCTTCTCTTCTCGCAGGCGGCACGCCTGGCCCGCTTTCTGGGAAGAACCGGGGCCAACCTCCTGGTGCGCCTCATGGGACTCCTTCTGGCTGTTATTGCCGTAGAATATATGGTAGAAGGATTAAAAGAGGTCTTTCCGGCCCTCAGGGGTCCCTGAGGGGGAGGAGGTGTGAGATGCAGGTAGGGCTGGTTTACGACGATATCTTTCTGAGGCACCGTCCCGGAGACTATCATCCCGAGCGTCCGGAAAGGCTGGTCAAGATCCGGGAAAGGCTGGCCCAAGAAGACCTGGCCCCTCGGGTGAGCTGGCTCGCCCCCCGCAAGGCCACTAAAGAAGAAATCCTCTGGAATCACAGTGAGGCCCATTACGAAAGGATAGCCGCCACCGCCGGGAAACCTTACGTGCAGCTTGACCCGGATACCGCCACCTCTGAAGATTCCTTTGAGGCGGCCCTTTACGCCGTTGGGGCCCAGTTCGTGGCCCTGGATGAACTCTTTCGGGAGAACTTTTCCTCCGTCTTCTGCCTGGTGCGGCCCCCGGGGCATCATGCCGAATACGATCAGGCCATGGGGTTCTGTCTTTTCAACAACGCGGCCCTGGCCGCCCACTATGCCCTAAAAGTCCTCAAATTCTCCCGTATCCTCCTGGTGGACTGGGATCTCCATCACGGAAACGGCACCCAACGCTCCTTCTACCAACACCGGAAGGTCCTTTACTTTTCCACCCACCAGTTTCCCTATTATCCAGGGACCGGTCGCCTGGAAGAGGTAGGCCACGGAGAGGGCGAAGGCTATACGGTAAATGTGCCTCTTCCCGCAGGCTGTGGGGATGCGGAGTATCTGGCGGTCTTTGAGGAGGTCCTGCGGCCGGTGGCCCGGGCCTTCCGGCCGGAACTGGTGATCGTCTCTGCCGGGTTTGACCCCCACGAGGACGACCCCCTGGGGGGTATGCGGGTCACCTCTCAAGGGTTCGGGGCTCTGGCCCAGGTAATCAAAGAGGTGGCGGAAGAGAGTGCCGAAGGGCGCCTTCTCCTGACCCTGGAGGGAGGCTACAGCCTTACCGGACTTGCCGAAAGCGTGGCCCGGGTAATTCGGGTCCTTTCCGGGGACGGAAAGCCGGAGATAAGGGGGGAACCCTCCGCCAAATTCCGAGAATACTTAGAAGACGTTAAGCGCTTTTTCAGCCGTTACTGGCCTCTTTCCTAACCGCAAGACCCGGGAGCTCTCCCCCTCCAGTCTTTATTTTTGCCCACTTTTGTAATAAAAGAACATCCGGAAATCCTGGACCCAAGGAGGAAGCTCGTGATCGCCACCCAGATCAAAGGCTATCTGGAAAGGGCCTCCTGGATAAGGAAGATGTTTGAAGAGGGGGCCCGGCTTAAGGCCCAATACGGGCCCGAACGGGTCTGCGATTTCAGCCTGGGCAATCCCGATGTGCCTCCCCCCCCGGAGGTGCGCAAGGCCCTAGAGGAGATCCTGGCGGAGGATCGTCCGGAACTCCACGCCTATATGCCTAACGCCGGCTTTCCCTTCGCCCGAGAGGCCATGGCCCGCAAGGTAAGCCGCGAGCAAGGGGTGTCGGTCTCTGCGGAAGAAGTGGTTCTCACCTGTGGGGCCGCCGGGGGGCTCAACATCATCTTCAAGACCCTGCTTGAGCCCGGAGACGAAGTGGTCTTCCCCTCGCCTTTCTTTGTGGAATACGTCTTTTATGTGGAAAATCACCGGGGGGTGCCCCGACCGGTAGCCACTCGCGAGGACTTTTCCCTGGACCTGGAAGCCCTGGAAGCGGCTATCGGGAAAAAGACCAAGGCCGTTCTCCTGAACTCTCCCCACAATCCCACGGGTAGACTCTATCCGGAAGAAGACCTGGCGGCCCTTTCCGAACTCTTGCGGGGGAAGAGCCAGGCCCTAGGCCGGCCCGTCTACCTGGTCTCCGACGAGCCCTACCGTAACCTGGTCTTCGACGGAAAGCGTACTCCGACGATCTTCCAGCATTACGAAGCCAGTTTCGTGGTGGGGAGCTTTTCCAAGGAACTAAGCCTTCCGGGAGAACGGATCGGCTTTGTGGCCGTACACCCGGAAATGCCGGGAAAGGAAGAAATTCTGGCCGCCCTCATCTTGGCCAACCGCATCCTGGGCTTCGTTAACGCCCCGGCTCTGGCCCAGCGTATCGCCGCCCGGTGTGCGGAGACCCTGGTGGAAGTCTCGGTCTATCAGCGCCGGCGGGATCTTCTCTGTGAAATTCTGGCCGAAGCGGGCCTGGAATTCGTGCGTCCGGAAGGGGCCTTTTACGTCTTTCCCAAGACCCCGGTGGATGATGTGGAGTTCTGTCGGCTGCTTCAGGAAGAGCTTATTCTGGCCGTGCCCGGACGGGGCTTCGGGGCCCCGGGGCACATTCGCCTGGCCTTCTGCGTTGACGAAAGGGTGATTGAAAGGTCCCGCGAGGGTTTTAAGCGGGCCGTAGAAAAAGCTCGGAAGGGAGGTTAGGGATGTATCAGCCGCGTCTGGAGACCATGCCCCGTGAAGAACTGGAAAGACTCCAACTGGAGCGTCTGCGCCGGACCCTGGCCCATATCCAAAGGAACAATCCCCGCTACGCCCAGAGATTTTCCGGAATAGCCCCGGAGGACCTGCAGGATCTCTCGCAGGTAAAAGAACTCCCCTTCATCACCAAGGATGAATTGCGGGAGGCCTATCCCTTGGGCCTGGCCTGTGCTCCCAAGGAGGCCTTCGTACGTTTTCATATGTCTTCCGGGACCACGGGCACCCCGGTCATTAATCCTTACACCCGGGCGGATGTGGAACAGTGGGCGGAAATCATGGCCCGGTGTCTGGCCGCGGCAGGAGTGACCGCTGCGGACGTGCTCCAGATCACCCCGGGATTTGGCCTTTTCAATGGAGGCTTCGGCTTCCACTACGGGGCCGAACGCCTCGGCTGCTTTGTGGTGCCCATCGGCCCGGGCCGCACCCTTATGCAACTTAAATTCATCAAGGATTTCAGGACCACGGCCCTGGGAGCCATCGCCTCCTACCCCCTGCGCCTTATCGAAGTAGCCCGGGAGGAGGGTTTTGACTTTCGGGAGACCGCCCTCCGGGTGGGCATCTTCGGAGCCGAGGTCTGGAGCGACGAGACCCGCCGTTACATCGAAGAGGCCATGGGCATCGAGACCTTCGATATCATCGGCATGACCGAGACCGGAGGCGTAGGCCTGGGTATAGACTGCCGCGCCCATGAGGGGATCCACGTCTGGGAGGATCACTATCTGGTGGAGATTGTGCACCCGGAGACCGGAGAGGTCCTACCGGACGGAGAGGAGGGGGAAATGGTGGTCACCACCCTTACCCGGGAGGGCCTTCCTCTCATCCGTTACCGCACCCGGGACATCACCCGCATCCTCTCTCGGGAGCGTTGCAGCTGCGGACGCACCATGCTCCGGGTGGACCGCATCAAAGGTCGCACCGACGACATGCTCAAGGTCAAGGGGGTAAACTTCTACCCCCGACAGATCGAAGAAATCCTCATGCGACATCCGGAGACCACCCCCGAATATCTCATCCGCATCGGAAAACGCGCCGGAAAGGACTTCGTGGAGATCCTGGTGGAGTGCCGCCAGCGCGACGAAAGTCTGCGGGAAAAACTGGCCGAAGAGATTTACAATTTCCTGGGCTTCCACGCAGAGGTAAAACTCCTTTCCGAAGGGGAACTTCCCCGGCATCCGGGCAAGGCCAAACGGGTGGAAAGGGTGGAGGGCTAGCTCAGGCCCTCGGGCCGAAAAAGGACCCGGATCTCCAGGGGTCTTCCGGGGGGAGGATAGGGACTGGCCGCCTTAAGGGCGGCCTCCACCGCCCGGTCAAAAAGGGGATTCCCGGAAGAGCGGAGGAAGCGATACCCGAGAAGTTCCCCGGTGGACGAAAGACGCAACACCACCAGGGCCGAAAGATCTCTGCGACCGGAAAGGGAGGCCGGAATTTCCCAAAAGCTCTGAAGATGGGTCCTTAAAAGGGCCCCGAAGTTTTCAGGGATCTCTCTCCCCCCTCCGGAGGCCTCTTTCTGGGAAACCTCCTTCTTGAGCGCTTCCAATCTCCGACGCAAAGAGAGCTCCGCCAGACGCTCCTCCAGGAGCCTTTCCTCCCCGGCAGCTACTTCTGTTCCAGTATTTTTTATTTTTTTTCGTTTATTAGCCCAATTGTGTTTAACTATTGAAGCTTTTTTTGAAATCACTTTTTTTCTTCTGGGGGCCCTTCGGGTCCTTTTCTTTTGGGAGAGGACCTTTTTTCTTTTAAGGGATTTTTGGGGCTTGGAAGGGGGCTTCTTTTCCGGGCGGGAAAGACTCAAGGGAGAGCTTTTCGGAGGAGATTTCACCTCCAGCCGGGCCAAACGTATTTCTACCGTCCGGGGTTGGGGTTTAGTAGCCAGCCCTCGGGTAAAGACTCCCAGAGCCAGGAGGTGGAGGACCAGGCTCAAAAGGAAAAATTTTTTAAGACCCTTCATGCTCCAGGGGTTGGGTCACCAGGGCCACGGAGGTGATGCCTGCGGCCGAGAGTTCTCCCAGGACCCGGGCCACTACCTCGTAGGGCACACGACGGTCGGCCTGGAGCTGGACCTCTTTAATGAGGCCGGCGGAGCGGGCCTCCGCAAGCCAGCGGGAAAGCCTTTTTAGAGAAAGGACCTTCCGGCCCACCAAGATCTTCCCCTCCCGGGTGATCACAATCACCAGAGGCTTTCCGGTAGCCTGCAGTTCTCCCGCCTGGGTCTCGGGGAGGTCTACCTTAAGGCCGGTGGTAAGAAGGGGCGCGGTGATCATAAAGATGATCAAAAGGACCAGCATGACATCCACCAGAGGGGTCACGTTGATCTCGGAAAGGAGTCCTTTTCGGGAAATCCCGGCCATATCTTATAGCATAACCTCAAAAGAAAAAGACCAAAAGCGCCGTAGCCAGGGCCCAAAGGGCCGCTAGGCGAGTGAGCCGCAGGGCGCAAGAATAATCCTCCAGACGGGGAGCCCGCAGCCCTTCCCCGAGCCAGGCCCGCTCCTCCCACCCCCGGGGATAGGGAATGGGGCCTCCCAGGGAAATACCCAGGGCTCCGGCTAAGGCAGCCTCCGGCCAGCCGGCGTTGGGGGAAGGGTGGGCCGGGGCGTCCCGCAGGGCCACCCGCAGGGTCTCGAAAAAGGAACCTCCGCAAAAGGGAGCCGCAAGGGCTAGAAAAACCGCAGAAAGCCGGGCCGGGACCAGATTCAGAAGATCATCCAGACGGGCTATAGGCCAGCCGAAGGCCCGATAAGGACCGTAAGGATAGCCGAACATAGAATCTAGGGTTTCCACCACCTTGTAAAAGGCCGTCCCGGGAAGTCCGCCCACCACATACCAGAAAAGCGGGCCACAGAACCCGTCGTTGAAATTTTCGGCCAGGGTCTCCAGCGCCCCGCGGATCACCCCGGTCTCATCCAGAAGTTCCACCCGACGGGAGACCAGATACCGCAGGCGCTTGCGGGCCGCAGAAAGCCCCTCCCCCTTCAGGGCCTCAAAGACCTGGCCCACCTCTCTTTCCAGAGAGGTCAAGGCCAGAAAATAAAAGAGCCACAGGGGTTCAAGCCAGGGGACCCCCTTTACCGAGCCCCAGACCAATCCCACAAAAAGTCCCCCGCAGAAAAAGAGGGTCAAGAGCCCTCCCAGGGCCCTTAAAGATTTGAAAACCCGGAAGCCCGCTTCTCCTAAAAACCCGATGAGTCTTACCGGATGCCCGAAGGAGGGATCTCCCAACAGGCGATCAAGGAGCACCGCTAGGAGAAGATAAAGGCCCCTTCCTCCCACGCCTGGCAAGCTTAAAGAAGACCCCGGCGGGCGTAGTAACAGTCCGGAATCTCGCGGTAGTAATCCTGAAGGGCCCGCACCCGGAAACCTCCGATTTCTTTGAGGCGGCGGATGGCGCAGGCCATAGCCCGGGCCCCGGAGATGGTAGTGGCGTAAGGGATGTCAAGTTCCATGGCGTAGCGCCGGATGAGATAGGCGTCCTCCCGGCTCACCTTGCCTTCCGCAGTGTTGATCACCAGGTGAATCTCGCCGTTTTTAAGGTAATCCACAGCGTTGGGTCTCAGGCCTTCGGAAATCTTGGGGATCACCCGGGCGGAAAGTCCGCAACTGCGGAGATACTCCGCCGTGCCCCGGGTGGCCAGGATTTCAAAACCCGCCTCCGCTAAGGTCCGGGCTACCTCCACCACCTTGTCCTTGTCCCGGTCTTTCACGGAGATAAAGACCCGTCCCTCGGTGGGCAGCCGCATTCCGGCCGCAAACTGGGCCTTGGCGTAGGCCAAGGGGAACTCCCGATCGATCCCCATGACCTCTCCGGTGGATTTCATCTCCGGGCCCAGCATGACGTCCACCCCGGGAAAGCGCCGGAAGGGAAAGACGGCCTCCTTGACCGAAAGGTGCCGGGGTTCGATCTCCCGGGTAAAACCCAGGCTTTTCAGACTTTGGCCCAGCATGATGCGGGTGGCCAGGCGGGCCAGCGGCACCCCGATGGCCTTGGAGACAAAAGGCACCGTACGGCTGGCCCGAGGATTGACCTCCAGAACATAGAGTTCCCCGTCCTTGATGGCGTACTGCACATTCATGAGGCCCACCACTTGCAACTCCCGGGCCAGGGCCCGGGTGGCCTCCTTGATCTCCTCGATGAGGGGAGAGGGAATATGGACCGGAGGGAGCACGCAGGCCGAATCCCCGGAGTGCACCCCGGCCTCCTCGATATGTTCCATGATCCCGGCCACCACGGTGATCTCTCCGTCGGAGATGGCGTCCACATCCACCTCGGTGGCGTCCTCCAGGAACTTGTCGATGAGGACCGGGTGTTCGGGGTTGACCTGCGCGGCCTCGGCCATATAACGCCGCAGCTCCTCTTCGGAATAGACGATCTGCATGGCTCGGCCCCCGAGAACATAGGAGGGCCGCACCAGTACCGGATAGCCGATTCTTTCCGCCACCTCCACCGCCTCTTCCACGGTAAAAGCCGTGCCGGCCGGGGGCTTCTTGAGCCCCAGCTTGTCCAGCAGTTCCACAAAGCGCTCCCGGTCCTCGGCCCGGTCGATGCTGTCCGGGGAGGTCCCCAGAATGGGCACCCCGGCCCGGGAAAGAGGCACCGCCAGATTGAGCGGAGTCTGCCCCCCGAACTGCACAATGACCCCCTCGGGCTCCTCCTCTTCATAAATGTTGAGCACATCCTCCAGGGTGAGAGGCTCAAAATAGAGGCGGTCGGAGGTGTCGTAGTCGGTGGAGACGGTCTCTGGATTGGAATTCACCATGATAGACTCGATCCCCATCTCTCGCAGGGCAAAGGAGGCGTGCACGCAACAGTAATCAAATTCGATTCCCTGGCCGATGCGGTTGGGGCCTCCGCCCAGGATCATGACCTTGCGCTTTTTAGAACTGCGGGCCTCGTTTTCCACCTCGTAGGTGGAGTAATAATAAGGGGTATAGGCCTCAAATTCCGCGGCACAGGTATCCACCAGCTTGTAGGTGGTTCGGACCTCCAGGGAAAGACGCCGGCGGCGCACCTCTTCTTCCGAGGAACCGGTAAGAAAGGCGATCTGGCGATCGGAAAACCCCGCCTGCTTGAGTTCCCGCAGATCTTCGGCGGAAAGGTCGGAAAGCGCGCGCCCCCGGTAACGATCTTCAATCTCCAGGATCTCCGCCAGTTGCCAGAGGAACCACCGGTCGATCCGGGTGAGTTCATAGATTTCGTCTACGGAAAAGCCGGCCCGTAAAGCCTCCCGCAGGAAGAAGATGCGCTGGCTGTTGGGCCGGGCAAGCTTTTCCACAAGGAGTTCCCGGGGAAGGACCTCTCCCCGATCCGAAGGGGACTTTCCGTCGGCCCCGAACCCGAAACGCCCAATCTCCAGTCCCCGCAAGGCCTTCTGCAGGGCCTCTTTAAAGGTGCGCCCGATGGCCATGGTCTCCCCCACCGAGCGCATGGAAGTGGTGATCTCGTCCCGGGTCTCGGGAAATTTTTCAAAGGTAAACCGGGGGCATTTCACCACCACGTAGTCGATGGTGGGCTCAAAGGCGGCCTTGGTCTCCCGGGTAATGTCGTTGGGAAGTTCATCCAGGGTATAGCCCACGGCCAGCTTGGCCGCCATCTTGGCGATGGGGAAGCCGGTGGCCTTGGAGGCCAGAGCCGAAGAGCGGGAGACCCGGGGATTCATCTCGATGACCACCATTTCCCCGGTCTCCGGATGAATGGCAAACTGGATATTGGAGCCCCCGGTCTCCACCCCAATCTCCCGGATGACCGCGATAGCCGCGGTCCGCATACGTTGATATTCGCGATCGGTCAGAGTCTGGGCCGGAGCCACGGTGATGGAGTCCCCGGTATGCACGCCCATGGGGTCGAAGTTCTCGATGGAACAGATGATGACCACGGAGTCCTTGCGGTCGCGCATGACCTCGAGTTCGAACTCCTTCCAGCCCAGAACAGACTCCTCCAGCATGACCTGATGGATCAGGGAAAGCTCTAGCCCCTGCTCCACGATCTCTCGCAACTCCTCAATGTTGTAAGCCACACCGCCCCCGGTCCCTCCTAGGGTGAAACTCGGCCTTATGATGAGGGGAAAGCCGATCTTGCGGGCCGCGGACTCGGCCTCCGAGAGGCTGCGCACGATCTCGCTCCGGGGGACCTTAAGACCGATGCGGGCCATGGCCTCCCGAAACTTTTCCCGGTCTTCGGCCTTTTCGATGACCTCGGCCTTGGCCGCCAGCAACTCCACCCCATAGCGTTCCAAAACCCCTCGACGGGAAAGCTCAAAGGCCAGATTAAGCCCGGTCTGTCCTCCCAGGGTGGGAAGAAGGGCGTCTGGCCGTTCCTCTTTGATGATCTCCGTAAGGACCTCCGGAGTTAAGGGCTCGATGTAGGTACGGTGAGCCATCTCCGGATCGGTCATGATGGTGGCCGGGTTGGAATTCACCAGGACCACCTCGTAGCCCTCCTCCCGCAGGGCCTTCACCGCTTGGGTGCCGGAATAGTCGAACTCACAGGCCTGTCCGATAACGATGGGACCAGAGCCGATGATGAGGATTTTTTTAAGGTCCGTACGCTTGGGCATTACTTGGGCCACTCCTTCAAGAGTTTTACCCGGGCCTTCCGGCGCAGATCCTCGTACCAGGCCCGATAAAAGGCCGCCTTTTTCTGCTGACGGAGAACGTGTTTTAAGGTCTCAAATTCCTTTTGGTCTATCTCTTTAGGATTTTCGATTCGAAGGACCCTTGCGAAATAGCAGGCCTTCGCCCCGCAGGCCGGCTCTTTCAACCAGCCCCCTTCCCCCCTTCCCAGAAGGGCCCTTCCCAAGGCCTGAGGGAGGTCTCCAGCCAAAAGTTCTTTCCGGCTCAAAGTCCTCTTCCGGAAGCGATATCCCTTAGCCTTTAAAAATCTTTCCGGGGAGCTTCCTTTTAGGGCCGTCTCTAGCAGGTCCTTGGCCTTCTTGCGACAGAGTTCCGCAGCCTTCTCCCTCCTGAAGTCCCGAAGGACCTCCTTGCGAGCTTCTTTAAAAGTAAGAAGCCTTTCGGGGTCCTTCTTTTTGACCTGAAAGAGATAGACCGCCTCCTGGTGCTCGATGGGGGCCGAGATTTCTCCCTCATCCAGGGCCAGGGCCGCCTCCAGAAGGTCCTTATCGGTGAAAGGTTTGGCCGGTTTTTCCCGGGTAAAAAACGGGGTTTCCTTGAGAGAAAGGCCTTCCTTGCGGGCCGCGGCGGCCAGATCCCCAGAAAGTACGGCCTCCTGATAGATCTTGTCCGCTACCTCGAAGGCCTTCTCCCGGGCCTTGCGGGCCAGGAGTTCTTTTCGGAGTTGGGCCTTCACCTTGGCAAAGGGTTTGGGCCCTGCGGGACGAATATCTTCGATCATAAAAAGGTAATATCCTCCCGGGCCTTCCACCGGCCCCACGATCTCTCCCTTGGCCGCAGAAAAGACGGCCTCTTCCGCCGCCGGGAAGAGTTCCCCCGCCTTGACCCACCCCAAAAGCCCTCTGGAGGCCGCCAGAGCCCGGTCTCGGGAGTATTTCCGGGCCAGACGTTTGAAATCTTCGGGGCCTTTGATCTTCTTGAGGAGCCCTTCGGCCTCTTTCAGGGCCTCGGCCTTCTTCCCCGGGCGGGCCCGAACAAAGATCTCCCGCACCTTCCGGGCCTCGGGCTCCATAAAGCGTTCCTTCTCGCTCTCGTAATAGGCCCGCAACTCCTCCTCGGTCACCGAGACTCCCTTTTCGTACTCACGGTAGGGGAAAAGGAGATAGACCAGTTTTATCCGGGAGGGGGCCCGATAGCGACTGCGGTGCTCTTCAAAATAGGCCTTAAGCTCCTTCTCGCTGGCCTTTACTTCTCCTTCACAACTCTCATAGGGGACGGCGGCGTAAGAAAAGGTGAGCTTTTGATTTTCAAAACGATAGCGCTCCTCCACCTCCGGGGTGGGGGCCAGGATGGCCGCGGTGAGAAAGTGTTTGATCCGGGCCTCCAGAAGATCCGCGCGCACGTTTTCTTCAAAGTCCTTGGGAAGCAATCCCAAATCCCGGAGGACCGCCCGGTAACGTCGGAAGCTGAAACGCCCCCCTTCCTGAAAGGCCGGAAGCTGGGCGATGGCCAGTCGCACCTCTTCCGGATGCACCGAAAGCCCCATCCGCTCGGCCGCTTCCTCCAAAAGTCTGCGTTTCACTAGCTCTTCCAGGACCTGCTCCCGAAAGTGCAACTTCTCCAGAAACTCGTCATTTAAAGATTCCCCAAACATCTGTCGGAGTTGACGATAGCGGAATTCGTAGAGGGTCTGGTATTCCCTTACCGTAATGGGCCGGCCGTTGACCGTGGCCAGGACATCTACCCGCGAGGCCCGAAAGGTCCCCACCCCCCAGAAGACGAAAACCAGAATGATAATGGCAAAGAGGATCTTGACCGCGGTAGACTGTGCCCCCTTGCGCAAAAAGTCGAGCATACGGGCCTCCTTTTTCTATGCGGGGTCGGCCTATTATAACGAAGCTTCGAAGGAGGAAAAAGTCTTGAGAAAGCTCTTCTGACGGCCCTCAAGGACCACAAGCCTTTCCCGCAACACCCGGCTGGCCTCCACTTCCCTGGAAAGGGCTTCTAAAGGCTCAATTATTTCCCGCACCTCCACGGCTATCAGCCAGAGGTCGTGCCCGGAAAGGAGGGCCTCAAGAAGCCTTTCGGCGAGCTCCCAAGCGGAAAGGGCCCCCATGGCAAGATCGTCGGTAAGGACCAAACCCCCAAACCCCAAATCCTCGCGCAGGATGCGCAGGGCCCTTTCCGAAAAGGTGACCGGCCTCGGGTCCCAAGCCTCCACCACCAGATGAGTGGTCATCACTAGGGGGACCCCGGCTTCTGTCGCCCGTTTAAAGACCCGGAGTTCGGCCTCCGAGGGGCTTTCCTTTTGCGGAAGTTCCCGATGGGGATCCGGGAAAACCCCGCCGAGGCCCGGAAAATGTTTGGCACAGGGAAGGACCCCCGCTTTCAGGTGCTCCCGAATAAAGACCTCCGCAAGTTCCCCTACCCTTTCGGGGTCCTCTCCAAAGGTTCTTTCCCGGAGCCAGTCCGGGGCCTCCTCTCCGGCCAAATCCACCACCGGGGCCAGATTAACGTTGAGCCCCAGAGCCTTGAGCCCCCGGGCTATCTCCTGGGAAATACGGGAAACCTCCTCCGGCCCCTTTCGGGCTAGCTCATAGGGAGCAGGGTAGTCCGGAAGAAGCGGCGGCCCAATGCGCTGGACTCGGCCTCCCTCCTGGTCCACCATAAAAAACCCCTTAGGCGGCCCCAGTCCCAGGCGACCGAGCTCCTCCCGCAAGGTGCAAATGGCCTCCGCCTCCTCAAAGTGCCGGGAAAAAAAGATCAAATGCCGCAGACCAAAATCTCTGAGGATCTCTCGCTCCTCCGGAGTGATCTCCGCTCCGGAAAGGGTGGGGACCAGAAAGGCGGAAAGTCTGCGGATCATCCCTCAAAACCGTATGAGGCGTAGATCTCCCGAGCCCGAGGGGTAAGAAGAAAGTCTCTAAAAGCCTGGGCCAGGGAATTCTGCGCCGCCTCTCGATGAAGGGCCACCTGGTATTCGTTCTTTACCGCCGCACCTTCAGGAAATTCCACGTAGTCAAAGAGAGGCTCGGCGAAAAAGCGCGGGTCCTGATAGTAGCGGGCGAAATGATAGTAAAGAGGGGCCACGTCCGCCAGGCCGTGATAGAGAAGGGCCGGGATTTCCCGATGATGGATCTGACGACTCTTGAGGGCCTCGCGCTCTATCTTTTGGGAAAGGCCCGGAACATGTCTGAGGGCCGAGATATAAGTCCGGTAAGAATTGACCTCGGTTTCCGGATTGGAGATAGCCAGGCGCACCTCGGGTCGCAGGAGGTCCTCCGGCCCGGAAATCCCCAGGGGATTTCCCTTCTGGACCACCAGTACCACTCCCCGATTGCGGACAAAGGTCCGGGGCTCGGTAATTAGTCCGGCTTCGAGAAGGCCGGACATGAACTCCGGGGGGCCCATGACCACCTGAGGTCTTACGGAAAGCACAAGGTTGCCCACGGCCAGCTCTCCTCCCTCCACCAGGGGGCGAAAACGGGGAGGAGGAAGGGTCACGTAAAAGACCTCTACGGGGCGCCCCAAGGCCTCTTGAAAGGCCCTCAGCAATTCCGGGATGACCATGAACTGATTGCCTTCCATGACTACGATCAGTTCCGCCCGGCAGGGATCGCCGTGAAAGTCATAGACTATGTTCGAGCCCGGCAAAAAGAGTCCCCTTGCGGGGTCCCGTCCTGGATCCAGGGGCCATGGTAGAAAGAGGGCTTCCTTCCTCATCGCAGGGCCTCATTTAATAGGTCTAGAGCCCGGTCGAGATCCTCCCGGGTGGTAAAGCGGCCCAAGGAAAAGCGGATGGTCCCCTGAGCCAGCTCTGGAGGCACTCCCATGGCTGAAAGCACATGAGAGAGGGCCTTTCGGCGGTCGTGACAGGCCGCCCCGGTGGAGGCGCAGAGCCCCTCGGCCCGGGAAAGAATCTCCGAGGCCGCACGCCCGGGAAAGGCCACGGAAAGGGTGTTGGGGAGGGTGCGGTCCGGATCCCCATGACGGACCACTTGCGGTTCGATCTCTTGCAGGCCTTCCCAGAGATACTCCCGGAGGGCCTTCTGCCGTTCGGCCTCTGCCGGAAGGTCCAGAAGAGCAAACTCTGCCGCTGCCCCTAAGGCTGCGCACAAGGGCACCGGCTCCGTTCCCGGACGCAACCCCCTTTCCTGCCCGGCCCCGTGCATTATCCGGGAAAGGGCTATCCCGCGGCGCACATAAAGGGCCCCGATCCCTTTGGGGGCGTACATCTTGTGTCCGGCAAGGGTCAAAAGATCCACCCCTAGGCTTACCGAGACCGGAATCTTGCCCACGGCCTGAGCGGCATCGGTATGAAAGAGGACCCCGGCCTCCCGACAGATCCGGGCGATCTCCGCCACGGGCTGGAGGGCCCCGGTCTCGTTATTGGCCAGCATCACCGAAACCAAAATGGTCTCCGGCTTAAGACGCCGGCGCACCTCCTCCGGATCTACATAACCCTGGCCGTCCACCGGCAGGAAGTCCACGGAAAAACCCTGCTCCAGGAGTCGCAGGGCCGGCTCCAGCACCGAGGGATGCTCGATACGGGAGACCAGGATATGCCCCGAGCCCCGGGAAAGGGCTACCCCCATGAGGGCCAGGTTGTTGGCCTCTGTGCCCCCGGAGACAAAGATGATCTCCTCGGGCTGAGCCCCAAGAAGGTCCGCCACCTGCCTCCGGGCCTCCTCCAGGACTTCCCGGGCCCGGCGGCCGGCCGCATGCCCGGAGCCGGGATTCCCAAAGGCTTCTGTCGCCGCCCGGCGAAAGGCTTCCAGCGCCTCGGGAAGGACCGGTGTGGTAGCGTTATAGTCCAGATAGACCATCAACCTTTCCTTGACAAAATTTTCCTTTCGATCTTTTTAACCCTTTTCCGGATCGCGGGCCAGAGGCTACCCAGGGTCTCCGGACGGGAACGGGGAAGGGTATGGGGATGATCCGGGGCCCAGGGGCAGGCCGGCAGTCTGCGGAAGGCGGCCTCCTTAAGCCCCAGCGCGGAAAGCCTTTCGAAGACCTCTTCCTTGTTTAGCCCCAGAAGAGGGCGCAGAAGGGGAACTCCTGCCGCCCGGGCGGTAAAAAGCAGGGCCGGAAGGGTCTGGCTGGCCTGCTCCCCCAAGATCTCTCCCGTGGCCACCACCGAAAACCCTTCCTGAGAAAGAATCTCTCCGGCCAGACGCAACATGGCCGCCTTGCAGAAAAAGCACCGCTCCCGGGTCGCCACCCGGGAGGCAATGAATTCCAAAGCCTCTCGAAACTCCACCTGAAAGAACTCCACGGCCATCTCCGGAAAGAAGAAGGCCACTTCCCGGACAAGTTCCTGTACCGCCTCCGCCCGGCCAGCCTCTCCGTCGTCGAAAAAGATGAGGGCGGGAAGAAGCCCCCGGCGCAGGAGAAAAAGGGTAGCCAAGAGGGAGTCCGGGCCTCCGGAAAAAAGCACCAGGCCTCGTCCCGAAGCCCCCGGGGGAAATCCCCCCAGGGCCGGCCGAGGATTGATCAGGTAAAAGAGCCGCCACCGCCGGACCTCCAGGCGGATTTCAAGCCGTTCTGGAGGATAATTGTCCCAGGAGGAAAGGTTTCTTCGGGCTTCCTTTTCGAGGAGTTCCAGGAGGGCCCGTTTTTGGGCCAGGGCTTCGGAGAAGGACTCCCGGGGCTCAACCCGATCCACATAGACCACATAGGTAAAGGGCCGCTCCGGAAGAAGCGTCGGGTCCCAGGTCTCCCGAAAATATCCCCAACGACCGAAACCCGCCTGGGTGGCCAGGAGTCTTTCCAGGTCCCGGGGGCCGGAAAGGAGAATCCGGCCCCAAAAGGGTTCTACCTTGGGGGAAAGCCCCAGGACCCCGGCCCGGGTAAGAAAGCTCTTGAGGGTTAACTCTTCCAAGGCCCGACGAGTGGCCGGGGCCTTGATCCCTATCTCCCCGGAAAAGCTTACTAGATAGGTTTCCGTATCAGGCACCGGCGGCCCGTTTCTTTTCCGCCAGCCAATCCGCAGCCGCAAGGGCGGCCACACAGCCCTCCCCTACGGCCTTGGCCACCTGAAAGGGAGGGCCGGTGACATCCCCGGCGGCAAAGACTCCGGGGACATTGGTGGCCTGTCGACGATCAACCTGGATGTAACGCATGTTTTCCGGATCCAGGGCCACGCCCAGGGCGGTGGCCAACTCCAGGGCCCCCTTGGCCCCCTCCTCGAAAAAGACCCCTTTTACGGAGAGCACTTCTCCGGTGGAAAGTCGGAGTCCGGTTACGGATTCCTCGCCCAGGACCTCTTCGGCCCGAGCCCGATGCCAGATGACCGGCGAGGCCTTGAGTTCCCGGCGCAGGGCCTCGGAGACCCGAAGATCTTCCGCTACCAGGTGGACTTCGGAGGCGATCTTCGAGAGGGTAAGGGCTCCATGGACGGCGGCACTCCCCTCCCCCACCACCGCCACCGGCTCGCCCCGGAAGAAAAACCCGTCGCAGTCCACACAATAGGAGACCCCTTTGCCCACCAGAGGGTCTTCCCCTTTAATCTTCTTTTTGCGCCGGCTCACCCCCAGGGCCAGGATAAGGGCCCCGGCCCGAATCTCCTCCCCTCCTTCAAGTTTCACCCGGAAGCCCTCCGGGTCCATCTCCAGGGCGACCACGTCCTCCGGGCGGTGTTCGGCCCCAAAGCGCAGGGCCTGCTCCAGACCCGTGCGCAGCAGTTCCTCCCCGGAGACCTTTCCCGAAAGACCAAAATAGTTCTCCATATGGGCCCGAAAGAGGGCGCTGGCCTCAAGCTTTCCCAGAACCAGGGTCCGGAGCTTGCGCCGGGCGGCATGGATGGCCGCCTGTAATCCTGCCGGCCCGCTTCCCACAATCACCAGGTCATAGTTTTTCATCCTCCACCTCCTCCGGTTCTTCCTCCAGGACCTCCCGAGGCATGGAGATACGATAATCCTCTGAGAGCCAGTGATCCAGATCCACCAGTTTGCAGCGTGCGGAACAGAAGGGCCGGTAAGGGTTGCCTTCCCAGGACACCCGTTTTCCGCAGACCGGACACCGGATCAGCTTACCAGCCATACCGCCCGATCCTTGAGGGTGGCGATGATCTTGGAGGAGACCGACCCTAAAAGGAGGCCCTTAAAGCCCCCTCTTCCCCTCCGGCCCACCACCACCGTGCCGTAGCCTCCCCGGCGGGCCTCCTTTAAGATGGCCGAGGCCGGGCCAAAAAGTGAACGCACAATCTTCACCCGTACCCTCTCCGAAGGAAACCCGCTCTTTTCAAAATGCTCCCGGGCCCTCTCGAAAAAGGCCTGGGCCTCCTCCTCTTCCGCTTTCACCAGCTCCCTTTCCATCTCCTTTAGGGTCTTCGTCCGAGGCCCCGGGCCGGTCCAGGGATAGACGGCATGAAAAAGGGTGATTTCTACTTGAGGATCTCCCGCAAAAATAAAGGACACGTGATCCACCACCCGAAAGCCCGGCCCTCCGAGATCTACCGGGACCAGGACCTTGTGGTTCCAGGCCTTTCCGGCCACCATCCACACCGGACACGGGGCATGCTCGGCCAGCTTGTAAGAGACACTCCCCATGAAACCCTGGGTGGTGCGGGAAAGCCCTCGTCGGCCCACCACTATGGCATCGTAGCGGCCGGATTCCGCCTCCCGAATGATCTCGTAAGCCAGGTCCCCGGTCTGGAGACAGACCCGGAGATCCACCTTCTCTTTGGGAAAGACGGCCAGAAGCTCCCGTCCCCTTTCGGCTACCCTTCGGGCTTGGGCCAGATTTTCGGAGACCGCCTTTTCGAAAAGCTCCTCCCTTTCCAAAAAGGAACGCCCCCCTCCAGACTGCAGGAGATAGGAAGGGGGCTTCCGGGCAATCACGCAGACGGTGATCTCAAAATCTCTCCGGTGGCCGAAGACCTGCCCCAGATACTCCGCGGCCTTGCGGGAGGGAGTGGTGCCGTCATAGGCCAAGAGAACTTTTTTGGGAAGCATCCTTTACCCCTGGCGCTCAAACTCCATCAAACTTATTATGAAAACAAGATCTTTCAAAGGAGGGAAAAGCCCATGGAAAGGGTCCTTATCTTGAGTGCCGATCAGTTTGAAGACAGTGAGCTCCTGGTGCCTTATTATCGCCTCAAGGAGGCGGGCCTGGTGCCCCTTATAGCCTCGGTGGAGAAGAAAAAGATCAAGGGCAAACGGGGCTATGAGGTGGCCGTAGATCTCACGGTGGAGGAGGTGCACCCTGAAGAATTCCGGGCTCTGGTCCTTCCCGGGGGCAAGGCTCCGGCCAAACTCCGGGAGAACCCTCGGGTACTGGAGATCGTCCGGGAATTCGCCCGGCAGGGAAAGCCTCTGGCGGCCATCTGTCATGGCCCCCAGATCCTGGCCGCAGCCGGGCTCCTTTCCGGACGCCGGGTCACGGCCTACCCTAAAATCCGTGAAGAAATAGAGGCCGCAAGGGCGGAATTCGTGGACGCCGAGGTGGTGGTGGACGGAAACCTCATCAGCTCGCGTGTGCCTGCGGATCTTCCGGCCTTTTTACGGGCCCTCATGGAAAAGCTCACCGGAGCCCCGGAAAGGCCCGGGGCGGTAACCTTTCAGGGCCGCCCCCTCACCCTAGTTGGCCCCGAACTCAAGGTGGGAGACCCGGCCCCGGATTTCACCCTGGTGGACCAGGATCTCCGTCCGGTATCCCTCAAGGATTTTTCCGGAAAAATCAAAGTCCTCAGTGTGACCCCCTCCCTGGACACTCCGGTCTGCGACCTTCAGGCCCGGCGCTTCAATCAGGAGGCCGCGGCCCTGAGCCCAGAGATCGTAGTCCTCAATGTGAGCGTAGATCTGCCCTTTGCCATCGCCCGCTTCTGTGCCCAGGCCGGGATCGACCGGGTGCAGGCCCTTTCCGACTACCGCGAGCGGGCCTTCGGTCGGGCTTACGGACTGCTCATCAAGGAACTCCAGCTTCTTTCCCGGGCGGTCCTGGTGTTGGATCAAGAGAACCGCCTAAGGTACTTCGAACTGGTGCGCGAGATTACCCAGGAGCCGGACTATGCCGCAGCCCTTTCGGCGGTGCGGGCCCTGAGTTCCTGAAAGAATTCCCGGTTTTCCTCCTCCCAGCGCTTGACGAAACGCCGTCCCATAAAGCGGAGATAAGCCCCGTACTTGTCTCCCCGGAGGAGGAAACGCAGGGCCTCCCGCAGACTGTAAAACCGGGCATGCAGCTCGGCGGAAAGCTCCTGAAGACGCAGAGGGCTGAGATTCCGGGGCTCGAAGACCACATGATGTCCGTCGTAAAGCTCCCAGCGGTAGTCGAAGATCCGCCCCTCCTTACGATAGTTTTCGAAGAGCTTGGAGCCCGGAATAGGGGTCAGGATGAGGAACTGGGCGGAGTCCAGGCGCACGCGGCGGGCAAAATCCAGAGTGGCCCAAATGGTCTCCTCGGTATCGGTATCAGCCCCAATAACGAACATGCCGTGCACCCGAATGCCGTAGCGGTGCAGGGTCTCCACCCCTTCTAGAATTTCCTGGTAGGTGATCCCCTTACGGAAGGCCTTGAGAGTCTCCGGATTTACGGACTCAAGCCCGATATAGACCACGAAACAGCGGCTGCGGCGCATGAGCTCCAGGAGCTCCCGATCCCGGTAAATGTCGATGCGCACCTGGGAGGACCATTCTCCACGGAACCCCCGGCGCACCATCCCTTCAAGGAGGGCCTTGGTGCGCTCCAGGTTGGCGGCAAAATTGTCGTCATAGATAAAAACGTGCTGGCCGGGCTCGATGCGGGAAAGCTCCTCCAGGACCAGTTCCGCAGACCGGAAGCGGTATTTGCGGCCGAACATGGCAATTACCGAACAGAAGACGCATCCGTAAGGGCAGCCCCGGGAGGTGGCCGTAGGATAGATCCGCAACCTTTCCGGACTCACTCCGGGCACCAAGGAAAAATCGGGAATAGGAAGGTCGTCCAGCGAGGCAAGGGCCTTACGCGGGGGGTTATGGATCTTTTCACCGTTTTTTCGAAAGGAAAGGCCGGCAATACCTTCAAAGCCTCCGCCGTCCTGGAAGGCTTCTACCAATTCCACCAGGGTCTCCTCCCCCTCTCCCCGGACCACGAAATCCGCATAATCCAGGGCCTCATCCGGGAGAAAGGTCACGTGTGGCCCCCCCATGACTACCGGTTTTCGGAATTCCTCCCGAATACGCCGGGACCAGGCATAGGCCCGGGGGGCCGTGGGGGTAATGGTGGAGATCAAGACCAGATCCGCCTCCCGGAGGGCCGACTCCGAGACCGGTCCCCATTCCTCAAGAAAGACCGTGACCTCGTGGCCCCGGTGGCGCAGAATGGTCCCCAGAAGGGGCATGGCCAAACGGGGGAGTTTGAAGGCCGAAAAGACATGCGTGTGCGGATTGCGGGGCTCAATACAGACGATCCTCATAGTTTGAAAGGCCTTTTCTTTTTGAAGGACTTTAATCCCTGAGAGACCTCAATGTCAAGGCGGGCCCGAAGGTTTTCAAGGAGTTCCTGCTGGGCCTTGCGGGTCTTTTCCTGGCCGTAGGCCTCCCGATAGTAAAGTTCCACAAAACGGGAAATTTCTTGAGAAAGGTGGGGGAAGATCCGGCAGAGGCGCTCCGCATAAGTCTTGAGGGTTTCGCCCGGAAGGCGCGCCAGGCCCCTTCTTTCAAAGAGGCACAGAAATTCCTCAACCGGACTCCGGGGCCTGGGGCGGCGCCAGAGAAGGATTCCCAAAAGGGGCAGAACGAGGAGGAGAGCCGCTTGCGGCCAGAGGTGAGGGTGCCAAGCCGAACGGGGAAGGCCCTCAAGCCCCCGGCCCACCTTCAAAAAGAGCCGGCGCTGTTTCAGAAAGTCATATTCCAGGACCCAGTAGTACCACTTGAATTCCAGATAATCCCAGAGGAGACGCCAACGGGAAGGAGGGACTTGGATCCCTCCCGAGGCCGGGGTGGGGTCCACCGAAAGCCAGCCCCGGGCGGGATCAAAGTATTCCACCCAGGTGTGGGCCTGGTTCTGCCGGAGGAGGTAATAGCCTCCCAGGGGGTTCCACTCGCCTCCGGCATAGCCTCCCACCACCCGGGCCGGAATACCCAGGGTGCGCAGGAGGAAGGTGAGCGCCCCGGCAAAATACTCGCAATGTCCCTTACGGGAGGAAAAAAGGAACCAGAGGAGGGGTTCTCCCCGGGGCTTTCCCGGAGAAAGGGTATAAGTGTAGTGTTTCTGGAGATAGGCCACCGCCGCGGCCACGGTCTCCGGGAGGGAGGTCCGCCGCAGGCGTAAAGCCAGCCCTACCAGGGCCCGGCGGATCTCCGGGGGCACATAAAGAAATTCCTCCGGGGGAAGATCTGCGGGATAAGGACCTAAGCGGCCTTTAAGGCGGTATAGGCTTGGCTCCAGGACCTCCTCCCGGGTACGGACCAGTCCCTCGGAAAGCACCTCCGCCTGAGGCCCCTTGAGGGTAGCCACCTCCAAGGCGTAGCCCGGCACAGGAAGCCCCCGCCCGAGGGCCTCCGGGAGGACCTCCACCTCGAAATCCGCGGGCTCGTTTCGCCCCCTTTTGCGCCTGGGAAGCCGGCTCTCCCAGACCCCTTGCCGATAGACATTGTACACATAAATCCGAAAGTAGGGCCTTTGGGGGCGCCTTCCTCGAAGCCAGCGCACCCGGAAGGCCACGGCCTGATCCTCTTTGAGGGCCGAAATCTCCCCCGGAGCCACCCGATCAGAGACCCCGGTGAGACCGCGGCCCCGGGCCAAGGAAAAGAGGGTGAACCGGGCTCGGGGGAGAACCAGGAAATAAAAGCCCGAAAAGAAAAGGACCGCCACCGAGGCCCCGAAAGAAGCCAAGGCCAAGGCTTTAGCGGAGGGCTCCGGAAGTCTCGAGCTCTCCCGGGAGGCAAAGAGGAAAAAGAGCCCGGAAACGGTAAGTAAGACCTCAAGGAAAAAGACTCCGGCATAGAGAAGATCAAAGCGCAGAAGGGCTGCTCCCACCAGAAGGAGGGTATTTAGCAGAAAGCTCTGGAGGAGGTCCCGGGGAGTGCGCGGCCCCAAAAATTTGGCCGTCTGAAGGACCAAAAGAAATCCCGAAAGCACGGGAATCAGGGTCTCCACCGAAAGACGAAGCACGGTATAGGCCAGGGCCGGAAGGGCGAGGAGGGCCTGGATCCTCAGAGAAAGCTCCCGCCGCTCGCGGAAGAGGGCCGCGAGCCCGAGGAGGCCGCAGAAGAAAAAGTAGGCCGGGGGGATCTCCCGGAAGACGAGTAAGCCCGGGAGGAAAAAGCCCGCCAGAGCACAGAGATAGGCTATATTTAAGGGACGGACCTCACGCACAGGCCAGGGCCTCCAGGAGCCGTCGGCGCTGATCCGGACCGCGGCCCGGGGCGATCTCTAGCCCCGGAAGCCTCAAGCCCACGGAAAGCCCCCGGGATAGTCCTTCGAGCACCGCCCCGGTGGCCCGGCAAAGGCCCTCCTCGTCGAAACCCTGCGAAAGATCGAGGACTAGGCTCTCCCCGCCCTCTCCCCGAAATTCCTTGGCCAGGAGGCGTCCGCGAAGGGCCGAGGCCCGCCAGGCGATCCTCCCTGCAGGTTCCCCCTCCCGGAAAGGACGCAGCCCCCAGAGGTCCTCCGGGGCCTCTTCTGGCCCGGAGGCCCCCTCCCCGGAGCCCAGGAAGCGGGCCCCGAAACGGCCCCCTTTGAGCGGACGGGGATAGACCAGAAGATCAAGATCCAGAGGAATCCAGCGGATGCGTACGAAAAAACCCAGGGGATAGGCCGAGGAGATCCGAAGTCCCTTGAGAGGGACCCTCCCTCGCCTGGGAAATTTCAAAAAGAGTTTTCCCTCAAACTGTCGCCGGAAATAGGGACACCGCAGGCCCCCTCCTTCTCCCTGAAGATGCAGAAAAAATACCGGGAAAGGAGGCCCGTAAAGACGGACCCGGAAAGGGGCCGGCAGCCCGGAAAAGACCTCCTCCGGGGGCTCGATCTCCACCCGCACCAGGGCCAGGTTCCAGAAGGAAAGGAGACCGGAGACGGTCATAAGACCCAGGAGGGCCGAAGTGCACAGATAAAGGAGGTTGTTTCCGGTATTGACCGCGGCCAGGGCCACCGCCAGGGTGAAGGCGATAAGAAGCCCGCCGGGAAGAGTGATCCTTACCTGATAGCGCCTTTTCACAGAGGAACCGGCACCCTTTCCAGAAATTCCACCAGAAGGGTCTCCCGGACCTCCGGGGAGAGTTCCTCCCGGGGAAGGAGCCGGTGATAGGCCACCGGCAGGAAGACGGCCTGAACGTCATCGGGCACCACATAGTCCCTTCCCCGAAGAAAGGCCAGGGCCCGGGCCGCAGCCTTCAAGGCCAGCAGACCCCGAGTGGAAAATCCGAAACGGAAGGTCCGACTGCGGCGGCTGGCCTCCCCCAGATTGAGGAGATAATCGAGAAGTTTCTCCGAGACCCGCACCTGACGAGCGGCCTCCTGCAGGGCCCGGGCCTGAACGGGATCGGCCAGAGGTTCAAGCCCCCGGGCGGTCTCGTAAAAGCCATCGGCCGCCAGCACCGCCCGCTCTTCCTCCCGCGGGGGGTAGCCCAGGGAAAGACGCATGAGAAAACGATCGAGCTGAGATTCGGGAAGGGGATAGGTCCCGTAAAGATCGAGGGGATTCTGGGTGGCGATCACGAAAAAGGGTCGGGGAAGCTCGTAGGTGCGCCCGCTTACCGAGACCCGACCCTCGGCCAGGGCCTCCAGAAGGGCGCTCTGGGTGCGGGGACTGGCCCGGTTGATCTCGTCGGCCAGGAGCACATGGGTAAAGACCGGACCCGGACGGAACTCAAAGCGTCCTTCTTCGGCCCGCCAGACCTCGGCCCCCAGGATGTCTGCCGGAAGGAGATCGCTGGTGAATTGCACCCGCCGGAATTCACACCCCAGGGCCCGGGAAAGGGCCAGGGCCAGGGTGGTCTTTCCGGTGCCGGGGAGATCTTCAAGAAGAAGGTGTCCTCCGGCCAGAAAAGAGACCAAGGCCAGTTCCACCTCCCGCTCCTTTCCCCGAAGGATCCCCTGGAGGGTGGTCAAGATCCGATGGCAAAGTTCCTTTTCCTCGGACACGCCTTAAGTTTACCTGCAAAATCCCTTCCCCTCCATAAGATTCCTTGGAAAAGAGGGCCTCTGGAGTTAAAATGTAGGGCCATGCGGGTGACCCTTCTCGACTACGGAGCCGGAAATGTCCGCAGCGTGGTCAACGCCCTGACCAGTCTGGGGGCCAAAGTCCACTTTGTGGAAGGCCCGGAGGACATCCTCTCAGCCGAACGTCTGGTTTTTCCGGGGGTGGGCCATTTCGGAAGTATCATGCAGGCCCTCCGCGAAAAGGGACTTCTGGAGCCCCTGCGGGAGTATCTCCGCTCCGGCCGTCCCTTCCTGGGGATCTGTCTGGGACTCCAGGTCCTTTTTGAGGGGAGCGAAGAAGCCCCGGGAGTGGCTGGCCTGGGAGTCTTTCCAGGCTTTGTGCGCCGGTTCCGGGTAAATCTTCCGGTCCCGCATATCGGCTGGAACGGCCTCCGGCCCCAAAAGCCCTCCCGGCTCTTCCAGGGCCTCTCCGGGGAGGAAAAATTTTATTTCGTGCACTCCTACTATGTGGAGCCCGCAGACCCTTCCCTGGCCCTCACCTTTACCGACTACGGGGTGAGCTTCGTGAGCGCCATCGAGGCCGGCCCGGTGGTGGCCCTCCAGTTCCATCCGGAAAAAAGCGGCCCTGCGGGTCTCAAGATCCTGGAGAACTTCCTCCGGGGGGAGGGGGAGGCGGTGAAACCCCCCAGGGTTCCGCAACGCACCCGCCTGGCCAAGCGGATCATCGCCTGTCTGGACGTGCGTTCCGACGACCAGGGACGGCTGGTGGTCACCAAGGGGCTCCAGTACGACGTGCGGGAGGCCGGCCGCGTACGGGACATGGGGGACCCGGTGGAGCTGGCCCAGCGCTATTATGAGGAAGGAGCCGACGAGATCACCTTCCTCAACATCACCGGCTTTCGACACTTTCCCCTCCAAGATCAGCCCATGCTGGAGGTTCTCCGGCGCACCTCGGAAAGGGTCTTCGTGCCCCTGACCATCGGCGGAGGCATCCGGGATTTCACCGATCGGGACGGACGCTCCTACACCGCCCTTGAGGTGGCCTCGGCCTACTTCCGGGCCGGGGCGGACAAGGTCTCCATCGGCTCCGATGCGGTCTACATCGTGGAGGACTATCTGCGCCGGGGGCCCTCGGGAAGGTCCTCCATCGAGACCATCTCCCGGGTCTATGGCCGCCAGGCGGTGGTCATCTCCATTGATCCCAAAAGACATTACGTAAAGGATCCCTCGGAGACCCCTCATCCGGTGATCGAAACCGCCCTTCCCGGTCCTAACGGGGAACGCTACTGCTGGTTTCAGTGCACGGTTAAGGGGGGGCGCGAGGCCCGGGATGTGGACGCCATCACCCTGGCCCGGGTCTGCGAGGAACTGGGGGCCGGGGAAATCCTTCTCAACAGTATTGACCGCGACGGGACCAACCTGGGCTACGACCTGGAACTCATCCAGGCGGTCTCCGAGGCGGTCTCCATCCCGGTGATCGCCTCGAGCGGCGCCGGCTGCGAGGAACATTTCTACGAGGTCTTTGCCCGTACCCGAGCCGAGGCCGCCCTGGCCGCGGGGATCTTTCACCGCCGTCAGGTAGAGATCCCTGCGGTCAAGCGTTATCTCCGGGAGAAGGGCATCGAGGTCCGCCTTGTTTGACCTTCGGGCACTCCTTCGGACCCTGGCCGAATTTTCTAGCAAAGAAAAAGTTCCCCTCTTTCTGGCCGGGGCCTTCGCCCTCCAGGCCTACGGCCTTTCCCGGGCCACCGCCGACCTTGATCTCTTGAGCGGAAAGGCCTTCCGCCCCAGGGTGACCTCTTTCTTTGAAGGATTGGGCTTTGAGGAACATTCTCAGGCCCCGGGGTTTTCGGCCTACCTTCATCCCCTGGGAGGGAGGGTGGACCTCATCTGGGTGGATGAGGAAACCCTGGAAAAGATCGAGAAAGAAGCTAGACCGTGCCAGCTCTTTTCGGAAGCGGAGTTTCGAGTGCTTTCGCCGCGGCATCTGGCGGCCCTTAAAATCTTTGCCGTAAAGAACGATCCCCGAAGGATTTTTAGAGAATGGCCAGATCTCCTCTGGCTTTTAAAAAACAATCTGGTATCCTGGGAAGAAATGAAAAAAATTGCGGAAAAATATGGGGTGCCGGCAATCCTCCGCAGACTGGATTCCGAACTTTAGGGGGCTTAAGGGGCTGAGGACCCCGCCCTCTCCCCGGCTCACTTTCGAGGAGTACCTTTCTTTTCTGGAGGCCCTGGGTTTTTGGGAAAAGAAAAAAGAGCCTCCCCAAATTTTCAAAGAGGAGTTTCGTCTCGATGAGAGAAGAAAAGTTGATTAAGGCCACCTGGGTCCTTCCGGCCTGGGATCGGGAACCCCTTTACCAAGGGGCCATCTTCATTCGTAAAGAACGCATTATAGAAGTGGGGCCGGCCCAGGAACTTAGGGAGCGCTACCCCGCGGTTCCGGTAGAGGACCTGGGGGAGGCCCTGATCTTCCCCGGCCTGGTGAACGCCCACACCCACGCCTCCATGACCATCTTTCGGGGACTGGCCGAAGACCTTCCCCTTATGACCTGGCTTCACGAATACATCTTCCCGGTAGAAAGCCGGCTCCGGAGCGAATGGGTTTACTGGGGGGCCAAGCTGGCCTTGTGCGAAATGCTCCGGTCCGGGATAACGGCCGTCTGTGATATGTATCTCTTCGAACCCTACGTCATTCGGGCTGTAGAGGAGGCCGGGGTCCGGGCCGCCCTGGGAGAAGGACTTTTTGACTTTCCCTCCCCGGGCTACGGACCGCTGGAGGAGGGCCTGCGTCTTACCGAAGATCTGCTCCGGGCCTTTGCGGGCCATCCCCGCATCCGGGTCATGGTCATGCCCCATGCGGTCTATACCTGTTCACCCGAGACCCTGAAAAAGGCCGCCCGACTTGCCGAACGCTACGGGGCCCGGCTTCATATCCATCTTTCGGAGACCGCGGAGGAGGTCTCTCAGTGCCTTGAACGCTACGGGCGCCGTCCGGTGGCCCATCTAGAGGTCCTGGGTCTCCTTGGGGAAAACCTCCATGTGGCCCATGCCGTGGAACTCACCGATGAAGAGATAGAACTTCTGGCCCGAAAGGGGGTTTCGGTGGCCCACTGTCCGGAAAGCAATCTCAAACTGGGCTCCGGAGTGGCCCGGGTGCCGGAAATGCTGGAGGCCGGGGTAAGGGTCACCCTGGGCACCGATGGTCCGGCCAGCAACAACGATCTTGATCTCCTTTCGGAGATGCGCACTGCGGCCCTCCTCCAGAAGGGCTTGCGGCGAGACCCCACCGTCCTTCCGGCCCGAGAGATCCTGAGGATGGCCACCGAGGAGGGGGCCCGGGCTCTGGGCTTTGAGCGCTGCGGAAGGCTTGAGCCCGGCTACGAGGCCGATCTTGCGGTCCTGGATCTTACCCGGCCCGATCTGGCCCCGGTCCACGACCCCCTGGCCCTTCTGGTCTATAGTGCCCGGGCCGGGGCCGTGCGCGAGGTCATGGTGGCCGGACAATGGCTCATGCGGGAAGGCCAAATCCTTACCCTGGATGAAGAAGAAACCCGCCACTGGGTGGCAGGCATCGCCCAGGAAATCCGGGAATTTCTGGGCAAGAGCTGAGCCCCTATTTCCGGATCTGGCCCTCCCCGAAGACGATGAACTTGAGAGCCGTAAGCTCCTCCAGGGCCATGGGGCCATAAGCGTGGAGCTTGGTGGTGGAGATTCCGATCTCCGCTCCCAGGCCCAACTCCCCTCCATCGTTAAAGCGCGTGGAGGCGTTGACCATGACCACCGAGGCGTCCACCTCGCGCAGGAAACGCATGGCCCGGCGATAGTCCTCGGTGACGATGGACTCTGTGTGGTTGGAGCCGTAGCGGGCAATATGCTCTAAGGCCTCTTCCATAGAGCCCACCACCCGCACCGCCAGGATGAGATCCAGATACTCGGCCTCCCAGTCCTCCTCCGTGGCCTCCTTGGCCCAGGGGATAAGGCGTCGGGTCTCGGGACAGCCCCGAAGCTCCACCCCATGGGCCTTAAAGTCTTCGGCCACCAAGGGGAGAAAACTTTCGGCCACCTGGCGATGTACCAGAAGGGTCTCCATAGCGTTACAGACCCCGGGGCGCTGAACCTTGGCGTTTACCGCGATCCTCCGGGCCATCTCCAGATCGGCGTATTTGTCCACATAGACGTGGCAGACGCCCTTGTAGTGCTTGAGGACCGGGATCCGGGAGTTCTCGGTCACGAAGCGGATAAGCCCCTCTCCTCCCCGGGGGATGATGAGGTCTATATACTGGTCGAGTTTCAGGAGCACATTTACCGCCTCCCGATCCGTGGTAGGGATAACCTGGACGGCTTCCTCCGGGGCCCCGGCGCTCCTCAAGGCCTCCTGAAAGATGCGGGCCAGAGCCAAGTTAGAGTGCAGAGCCTCCGAGCCCCCGCGCAGGAGGACCGCGTTTCCGCTCTTAAAACACAGACCGGCGGCATCGATGGTCACATTAGGCCGACTTTCATAGATCATGGCGATCACTCCCAGAGGGATGCGCATCCGGCCCACCCAGAGGCCGTTGGGCCGGCGCCACATCTTGACCACTTCCCCTACCGGGTCAGGCAGGGCCGCCACCTCTTCCAGCCCTCGGGCCATGCCCTCGATGACCTTGTCCGAGAGGGTGAGACGATCGATCAGGGCCGCGGAAAGTCCTTTTTCTCGGGCGAAGGAAAGGTCTTTTTCGTTTTCCGCCTGGAGCCGGGCCTTTTCCTCCCGCAGACGACGCGCCGTCTCCAGAAGGACCCGGTTTTTGACCTCTGTGGAAAGCGAGGCCAGAGAGCGGGAGGCTTCCCGGGCCTTGCGGGCCATCTCCGTGACCATCTTCTCTATCTCGCTCATTCCGGACCTCCTCCCGGGGAGTTTTTCCTATTTAAACCCGCCCCTTTTCAAAGGCAAGACTTGCGTGCTAGTTTAAAAAAGATGCCCGTTTTCCTCCACCACTTTCTGGTACGGGCTCCCTCCCTGGAAAAGGCCCAGGAGAAAGTGCGCCTCTTTCTCGAGCGCTATGAACTCCTTTCCTACGAAAATCTGCGGTTTCCGGAAGGAGGAGCCCTTCGAGGAGACGCTCCAGATTTCTGGCCCCGCCTCCGGGCACTAGAGGCCGAAAACCGCAAGGCGGTACGCGAAATCCTCTCCGAGATCTCCCGGGAAGGATACCGGGAACTCTTGGAGCTGGCCGATCTCCCCCAGGGCTATCTCTCCAAGCTCCTGCACACCGCGGTCCATATCCTGGACGGTTTCCTGGGAATCGACTCCCGCTTTTACAACCTGGAGGAGGACTCCCATGGAGTGAGCCCGGCCCTTCGAGGCCGGATCCTGGCCGAACCTGCTTCCTGGTGGCTGGTGGCTGCCGAGGGCTACACCCCTTCCCCGGAGCCCATGTTCGAGTTCCTGAGACCTCCCTTCAAAAGATAAAGGGCGGGGCTTCGGCCCCGCCCTCGGCGAAAGAACCCTACTTGGCTGCGTGCCTTTCTTCCATCTCCCGGGCCAATTCTTTGATCTCCGCCAGGGTCTTTTTCATTTCCGCCCAGCCGTACCAGTGGGAGTAGTCCGGATTCATATGGAAGGCCCCCTGGAAGGCACGCATGCGATACTCCATGAACATCATGTAAAGCTTCTGCTCAATCTCGTAAGGGGTGTCGTAGAAGCGCAGGAGGTCCGGATATGGATTCCCGTCAGGGTGTTTGATGATGCCCTTGCGGGCCAGATCGGCCACGATCTCAATAGCCTCGGCCATCACCTGGTCCGCAGCCCGAAGCATCATGTCCGCCTGGTGAAGCTGTTCCTTCACGAAATTCATGTTGTGGCACTGGTGGCAGATCTTTTCCATGCGCTGGCGTTCGGCCTGCCACTCCTCCTTGGTAAGCCGGGCCACCTTTCCGGCCTTGACCACATTAATACGGTCGGTGAACTTGCCGTCCGGGGTAAGTACGTGCAGGGCCTTGAGGATGGAGACCCGCCACTGCCACCACTCCTGGTCATCCTCCGGCACCCGCAGCCCCAGAAATCCCCAGGCGGTCATCACCCGGTGATCCCCGTTGGGCATGTGGCAGGTCTGACACCGCGGCCCCCGGCGCTCCTCAATGGGGATCCCCAGGAGGCGATCTATCTGGTAGGCCGCCCCGTGCTTGGAGGTGGACCACATCTCCCACTGAGGATGGTCAAAGCCCATATGGCAGGTCATGCAGGCTTCGGGCTCCCGGGCCTCTTTCACGGAGAAGGTGTGCCGGGTGTGGCAGTTCTGACAATCCATGGCGTACCTGGGATAGTATTTGCTGGCCTTGGCCTCCTTAGTGGCCCCGAGAGAGTGGCAGCCTCCGCAGCCCTTCCGTCCCTTGGTTACCGGATCGGGCTGCATGTGGATGGTGGGCATGGCCTCCATGGCCACCCAGCCCAGAAAGTGCTTACCGCTCATGTACTGCTTGGCTTGCTTGGCATGACAGCGCTTGCAGGTCTCAATGGTGGGAAGCTTGGCCTTGTCCACATCGGCCTCACTCTGGTGGCTCTTTCCGTGGCAAGAAGCGCAGGTCAGGGTTTTATACATCTTGGAACGCTGGAACTGTTTGACGATCCCCGGGGTGATCTTGGCGTGACATTCCTCACACTTTGAGGGACGAGCCCACAGCTTACCTGTGAGGAAAGGGCCCAAGCCCAAAAACAATAACCACAAAACCACATACCGCGCATACTTCATGTCTCTCACCTCCTCCTGGATTTAACTGAATTTTCCCATAAGGAGGATACCTTCGGCAGGCGGGACCTGTATTTGACTTGAGTCAAATAATCCAGATGGTCCCCGTTCTAGTATAATCTTAAAAAACTCTGGAGGTGCGCTATGCCTTTATCTTTTCCTCTGATAGTTCTTCTGGCCATCTTTTTCCTGGCTTCGGCCCTCAAGGTCCTCAAGGAATACGAACGGGCGGTGGTCTTTCGCCTGGGGCGTTTCATCGGGGTTAAGGGGCCCGGACTGATCATCCTCATCCCGGTCATCGATAAGATGGTCAAGGTGGACCTCCGGGTGGTCACCCTGGATGTCCCCACCCAGGAGGTCATCACCCGGGACAATGTCTCGGTAAAGGTGAATGCCGTGGTCTATTTTCGGGTGATCGAACCGGAAAAGGCGGTGATCCAGGTGGAGGATTACTACTACGCCACCAGTCAGCTGGCCCAGACCACCCTGCGGAGCATATGCGGGCAGGCGGAGCTGGACGAGATCCTGGCCGAAAGGGAGAAGCTGAGCCTAGAGATTCAGCGTATCCTGGATGCGGACACCGACCCCTGGGGGATCAAGGTCTCCAAGGTAGAGATCAAGGAGATCGATCTTCCGGAGGAGATGAAGCGGGCCATGGCTCGACAGGCCGAGGCCGAGCGGGAACGGCGGGCCAAGATCATCAACGCCGAGGGCGAGTACCAGGCGGCCAAGACCCTCGCTGAGGCGGCCCGCATCATGGCCGAAAGCCCCGCGGCCCTCCAGCTGCGCTTTCTCCAGACCCTGCGCGAGGTGGCCGCAGAGAACAATTCCACCCTCATCTTTCCTCTACCCATCGACCTGGTAAGACCCCTCCTGGAAAACCTGGAGGCCCGCAAGGAGATCAAAAGCGTATGATACGACTGGAGATTCCGGGCTTCGGCCCGGTAGAGCTCCAGCACCTGGTCTCGGATTTCACCGGGACCCTTTCGGTGGACGGCCGACTGGTGGAGGGAGTGCGCGAGCGGCTCCTCCGGCTCTCCCAAAATCTTGAAGTGCACATCCTCACCGCCGACACCTTTGGCACCGCGGAAAGGGAACTCTCCGGAGTGCCCTGCCGGTTCCATCGGCTGGCGGAACCGCACCTCGACCGCCAGAAGGAGGCCTATGTGCGGGAGCTCGGTCCGGAAAGGGTGATGGCCTTGGGAAACGGCCTAAACGACCGTCTGATGTTGCGCATCGCCCGGGTGGGCGTGGCGGTGATGCTTCCCGAAGGGGTGGCCGTAGAGACCTTAAAGGCGGCGGATATCCTGGTGCGCAGCCCCCTGGAGGCCCTGGATCTCCTTCTTGAGCCCCGGAGACTCAAGGCCACCCTTCGTTTTTAAAGGAAATAGAGGGCCTCCACCAGGGCGAGCCCCCGGGCGGAATTTCCCAGGTAAAGTCGGCCGGAAAGGAGATCGGTCAGGGTGAGGACGGCCTCCTCGGCCTCTCCCCGGGCCAGAAGCTCCTCCCGCAGGATGCCCGGAAGAAGCCCCAGGGAAAGGGGCGGAGTGTAGAGACGCCCCTGCCTTTCCAAAAAGATGTTGGTGATGGTGCCTTCCAGAAGGCGCCCGGCCTCATCGTAAAAGACGATCTCCGAAAGGCCCAGAGCCTGGACCCGGCGCCGGGCCTCCTCGTACCAGGGCCGATAGGTGGTCTTGTGAAAAAGATAGACCGGATCCGGCACCCGGGGTCTCCGGGCCAATCCCACCCGCACCGGCCGAGGAAAGTCCTCAAGCGGCGCGGTCTCCACCCGCACCTCCGCCCATTCCGAAAGGAGAAGCCTTACCCGCGAAGGACGGGAGAGACCCCGGGTAGCCTCGGCCAGGGCCTGGCGGACCCTGGATTCTGGAAAGGGCCGTACCAGGTGGGCCGCCGAACGGGAAAGCCGGGCCAGGTGCCTTTCCAGGCGCCTCAGACCCTCTCCCGGAGAGAAACGCAGGGTTTCCACCAGATCGAACTCCGGAGGGCTTTCCGTAAGAAAGCGGGCCTTGAGGAGACACTCCCGCCACTCGGCCTCGGGATCACTATCCCAGACCACCCCGGAACCGATCCCGAATTCCCCCCTCCCCTTCCGGATCTCTACGGTGCGGATGGCCACGTTAAAAAGAAAATCCCCGGAGGGTTCCATAAATCCCACGGCCCCGGTGTAGATCCCCCGGGGATGGGGCTCAAGCTCGGCAATGATCTCCATGGTGCGTATTTTGGGGGCCCCGGTCACCGAGCCGCAAGGGAAAAGGCTCCCCAGGATCTCGTAAAGAGAAATCCCCGGGGGGAGCTCTCCTTCCACAGTGGAGATCATCTGGTGCACGGTGCGGTAGGGCTCCACCTTGAAAAGTTCCGGAACCCAGACCGACCCCGCCTGACAGATCCGCCCCAGATCGTGGCGCAGAAGGTCCACGATCATTACGTTTTCGGCCCGGTTCTTGGGATCGCCGAAAAGCCATCGGGCCACCTCTCGGTCTTCTTCCGGAAGGGGCCTCCGGGCGGCGGTGCCCTTCATGGGAGAGGTCCGGAGGAGGGGCCCCTGGCGCCGAAGGAAAAGCTCCGGAGAAAGGCTGAGCACCACCCAGCCCTCTCCTTCCACCAAGGCCGCATAGCGCACCCGTTGCTTGCGCAAAAGTTCCCAGAAAAGCCCCTCCGCAGAACCCTCAAAGGCAAAACTATACTTGAGGGTGAAATTCACCTGGTAAGTGTCTCCTGAGGCGATATAGGCCTTGATCTTCTCGAGGGCCTCCCGATACTCCTCAAAGGTGAGCGAAAGGGCAAGCTCCCGGAGGACAAAAGGCCTTCTCTCTGGGGGCCTCAAGCCCGAAAGCCTATGAGGCTCCTTGAAGACCCCTAAAAGGGCCAGCGGCCAGGCCGGAACTCTTCCGGAAAGCGGCCGGAGTCTTTCCTCCAGGAAATAACCCAGCTCGTAGGTCAAAAACCCGGCCAGATAGAAGCCCTGCCGAAGATACTCCTCACAGGAGGCGAAAAATTCTTGAGGGTCCCCACCCTCAAAGGAAAGGACTTCCACCGGGTCCTCAAAAAGGAGGACTTCTTCTGGCCAATCGTAGGCGTTGACCCACAAGAAGCGCCGCATGCCGGCTCTATTTTGCCCGCCCTGCCCTTCTTGGCAAGTCTCAGAGGGAATAAAATGGGAAGGATGGGGACCTGTCGGCGCTGCGGGAAGGAAGCGGTAACCATCTCCCGTCGTTTGGGCTTTTGTGCTCCTTGTATTCGAGAGCATTTCCAGGAAGTGTGGCCGGAAATCGCCCGGGTCCATGCGGAAAGTCGGCGGGCCTTCGGACTTCCGGAAAGTCCTCCGCAAGGCCCAGGCCTCCCCTGCAACCTCTGTTTCCACCGCTGTCGCCTTCCGGAGGGAGAAAGGGGCTACTGCGGACTCTGGGAAAATCGCGGCGGACGTCTAGTGGGGGCCGGGCCGGAGGAGGCCCGGGTCTCTTGGTATTTGGATCCTCTCCCCACCAACTGTGTGGCGGACTTTGTTTGTCCCGGAGGCACGGGGGCAGGCTATCCCCGTTTTGCCCGGCGTCCGGGACCGGAATACGGCTGTTACAACCTGGCCGTATTTTACGAGGCCTGTAATTTTAACTGCCTCTATTGTCAGAACTGGCACTTCAAGAAGGTCCCTCCGGAAAGACGCCGGGGCAGCAGGGAAATGTTAAAGGCCCTCACCCCGGAGGTGACCTGTATCTGTTATTTCGGGGGCGATCCCGGCCCTCAGGCCCCCCACGCCCTGGCCTTCTCCCGCAGGGCCCTCAGGGAAAAGACCCACCGGCCCCTGCGGATCTGCTGGGAGACCAATGGGGCCGAAAACCCCCGTATCCTCAAAGAAATGTTCCGGCTGAGCCTGGAGACCGGAGGCATACTCAAAGTAGATCTTAAGGCGGCCAGCCCCGAAATCCACCGGGCCCTCTGTGGGGTCTCCAATGAGGCAACCCTTTCTAACTTTCGCGAACTGGCGGCACTCTGGGAAAAGCGGCCGGAGCCTCCACCGCTTACGGCCTCTACCCTCCTGGTCCCCGGCTATGTAGACGAGGAGGAGCTCTGGGCCCTGGCCCGCTTCCTGGCAGAGTTAAACCCGGAAATTCCCTGGTCCCTTCTCGCCTTCTATCCCACCTTCTGGCTCGACGATCTGCCTACCACCTCCGCTCGCCATGCCCGCCAAGCGCTAGAGATCGCCCGGGCCGCAGGCCTGCGCCGGGTCCATTTGGGAAACCGCCATCTTCTGGGCTCTGCCTATTGAACTTGAGAGAGGGAAGCAGGCGTGGTATAGCCTCTCTAAGATGCTCAAAATAGAAGATCTCCTGCGGCCCGAGGCCTATCCCCATCGACCCCAGAAGGTCGAACTCCGTCAGACCCATATTTCTTGGGTCTTCCTGGCCGACCACCTGGTTTACAAAATAAAAAAGCCGGTCAACTTCGGCTTTCTGGATTTTACCACCCTGGAAAAACGCCAATATTACTGCGAGCGGGAGGTGGTCCTCAACCGCCGGCTCTGCCCGGAGATCTATCTCGGAGTAGTCCCGGTGATGGAGACCGAAAGGGGGCTGGTTTTGGAGGCCGAGGGCCGGGTGGTGGACTGGGCGGTAAAAATGCGCCGGCTTCCGGAAGAGGGCATGATGGGACGCCTCATCGCCGAAGGTCGCCTCCGTCCGGAACACATCGATCTCCTAGTACGCAAGCTGGTCCCCTTCTTTCAGAAAGCGGAAACCGGTCCGGAGGTCAACCGTTACGGTTCTCTGGAGACCGTGCGCTTCAACGTGGAGGAAAACTTCGCCCAGACCCGGGATTTTGTGGGTCGGGCCCTCTCCCGCCTGCGCTACGAGCACATCGTCTCCTGGTCGCGAAGGTTTATGGAGGAAAAAGCGGAGCTTTTCGCCCGCCGTATCCGCGAGGGGTTCATCCGGGACGGACACGGAGACCTCTATTCGGCCAATGTCTGCTACGACGACCTGCGGGAGGTCTATGTCTTTGACTGTATCGAGTTCAACGAGCGCTTTCGCTGCGGAGACGTAGCCCAGGATCTGGCCTTCATGGCCATGGATCTCGACTTTCACGCCCTTCCGGAACTCTCTCGGCGCTTCATCGAAGGTTATGTAGAGCTTTCCGGGGATCAAGGACTTTACGAAATTCTCGATTTTTACAAGTGCTATCGGGCCTATGTCCGGGGAAAGATCGGCTGTTTCACCTGGGCCGATCCCGGGGTCCCGGAGGATGAACGGGAAAAGGCCCTGGCCGCCGCCCGGCGTTATTTCGATCTCGCCTATGGTTACGCCGGAGGCCGGCCCTTCCTCCTGGTGGTCTTTGGCCTTTCAGGAACGGGCAAAAGCCTCCTAGCCCGGACGCTTGCGGAAAGACTTCTGGCCGTCCATTACAATTCCGACGTGGTGCGCAAGGAACTGGCCGGGCTTTCCCCCACAGAACACCGCTACGAGCCCTTCGAGTCGGGTCTTTACTCCCCGGAGATGACCGAGCGCACCTACGAGGAACTCCTCCGGCGGGCCGCCAGGGACCTTTCCGCCGGCTGGGACGTGATCCTGGACGCCACCTATCGTTCGCGCGCCCATCGCCAGGCCCTCCTGGAGCTGGCCCGGCGGCTAGAGGTGCCGGTCCTTTTCGTGCTCTGCGAGGCCCCGGAGGAGGTGGTGCGGGAAAGACTGGCCCGGAGGTCCAGGGAGGAGGGAGAACCTTCGGACGCCCGCTGGGAGATCTATCTGGCCCAAAAGGCCCGCTTTGAGCCCCCGGAAGAGCTCCCTCCAGAAAATCTCCTGCGCCTTATCACCCTCGATCCCCCGGAGACCCTCGCCGAACGCCTGGAAGCCCGGCTCTCCCGGCTATGACGCCCTGGGAAAAACTGGAGATCCTGGGTGCGGCGGCAAGCTACGATCACTCCTGCACCGGAACAGGACTTTCCCCGGAACTTCCGGCCACCCTTGAAGGCCGCCGCCGGCTTCCCGGAATCTACTTGGCCCAGACCTCTTCGGGCCGCAAGCTCCCCCTTCTCAAAGTCCTCCTCACCAACCGCTGCCGCTTCCACTGTGCCTACTGTGTAAATCGGGCGGGGGCCTCCGGTCCTCGGGCAGCCTTTGAACCCCGGGAGCTGGTGGAGGTGGCCTTGGAGCTCTGGCGGCGGAGACTCATCCAAGGCGTTTTTCTTTCCGCCGCGGTAGAGCGTTCAGCCGACGAGACCATGGAGCGCATGCTGGCTACGGCCCGGCTTCTCCGCCGGAGCTACGGCTTTTCCGGCTACCTCCACCTGAAGATCCTTCCCGGGTCTTCCCCGGAATTAATAAAAGAAGCCGTACACCTGGCCACCCGGGTAAGTGCCAATCTGGAGTTCGTCCGTGGGGCCACGCTGAGGCGCCTGGCCCCGGAGAAAGAAAAGCGCCGGCTGGTGGCGGCCCTGGTCCAGGCCCGGGAGGCGGCCCTGGAGGCCGGGAAAAGCCCCTCCCTAACCACCCAGGTCATTGTAGGAGCCGGCCCGGAGACGGACTACGACTATCTGCGCCTGGCCCAGAATCTTTACCGTCAAGGGCTCCTTTCCCGCATGTATTTTTCGGCCTATCTCCCGGTGAGCCGCCATCCCGCGCTCCCCTCTCCGGAGACCCTACCGCCGGTGATCCGGGAGCGCCGACTCTATCAAGCCGACTACCTCCTGCGCCTTTACGGCTTCACCTACGAAGAGTTGCTGGCCCCGGGAGAAAACCTCCCCCTGGATCGGGATCCCAAAGAGGCCTGGGCCGAAAGACACCCGGAATTTTTCCCCGTGGATCTGGCCCAGGCCCCCTATGAGGAACTGCTACGAGTCCCGGGTTTGGGTCCCAAAACCGCCCGGCGCATCCTTCAGGCCCGACGGGAAGGGGGCCTCACCTTCGAAGGCCTGCGTCGGCTGGGAGTAAGACTTTCCCGGGCTGCGCCCTACATCCTCCTGCGCGGAAGACGACCCCCCACCAATCTCCACCTCTTCTGAGTTATTTCTTTTTGAAGGTCTCCCAGACGTATTCGGCGATGGCCCGGGCCTCCTCGTCCGAAAGCCTCTTTTCCGAAAACCGAGGCATTCCCGGACCGGGATTCCGCATCTTCTCCACGATACCCTCCGGACCCTGGATACCATTTTTGAGAAGGGTCTCCCGGTCGAGAGTCTTTTTGGGGTGAATCACGTTGCGCCCCCCGGGATGACAGAAACCGCAATTCCGGGAAAAGAGGGCCTTTCCGTCAGGCTTGCCCCCTCCACAAAAGCCCGGAGAGACTATCACCAGAGTAGCCAACAACCCTGCCCCTAAGAATCTTTTCATCTTTTACCTCCCAATTCTTTCTTAATTTCTAGGGCTTCTAAAATTTTATTTTTTACAGATAACACTCCCTCTCCGGTACGACAAGAGGTAAGGAAAATTTTCTCCGGTGGGAGTTTAAGGGTAGCCTCCCAGCGCTGACGGGCCCGGGGGATCTCTGTCTTGCGCAGGCGATCCATCTTGTTAAGGACGGCAATGTGGGGACGCCCTAAGGCCCTCACGTACTCCAAGAGGCTCTGGTCCAGGGCATCCGGCTCCCGCCGCAGGTCAAAGATAAGGACCAGGAGTCTGAGGGGGCGAGGGGCCGAAAGATAGCCCTCCACCAGGTACTTCCAGGCCTGTTGCACCCGGGGAGGAACTCGAGCAAAACCGTAGCCCGGAAGGTCCACCACCAAAAAGCGATGGTCCACCCGGAAAAAATTGAGGGCTCGGGTAAAACCCGGGGTGGAAGAAACCCGGGCCAGCTTTTTCCGCCCCAGGAAGGCGTTGATCAGGGAAGATTTCCCCACATTGGAGCGGCCCAAAAAGGCCACCTCCGGAAGGCCCGGCACCGGAAGCTCCTCCGGCCGAACCACGCTCTTTACGAACTGAATCTCCCGGAAAGACATCCTAGGAAAATTCCTTAATTCCCAAAAAACCGGACCGCAAGCGCAGGAGAAGGCGGCGAAGCATTCCCCGCAGGAGACGCAGGGGATGAAAGGTTACCGGGGAAAGCCTCAAGGGAAGTTGGAAATCCGAAAGATCCGGAAGATCCCCTTCCACCACTGCCTCCTCGGGACGGGCTCCGAAAAGCCGAAGATCCAGGGCCGTCTTCCACAGAGGGACCTTCTCTGGAGAAAGGCCCAGGGCCTGATAGAGGACGGTATCTAAGGCCAGGGGATGGCCGGAAGCAAAAAGGTAGCCTAGTTTCCGAGGCCGCCCCCCGGTGGGACCCTGGCCCTCCATAGCTACCACGGCATCCAGCAGATTGAGCCCCACCGGCAAAAGCTCCGCCACCTCAAGAATCATGCGAAAAAAGAGATCTCCTCTTTCTCCCAGGCGCGCGTGCAGCAGGGGTTTCTCAAGCCCCACCACACAGCCGAAAAGATTTTTCACCGCTGCGGTAAGAAGGAGCTGATTGTGGGCCTTAAGCCGGGGAAGATTCACCAGGAGATCCGCACACAGGGCCTCCCGGGCCAAGCCTACGGTAAGGCCACAGGAAAGGGCCACCCGGACCTTCTTTCGGAAGGAGACCAGACGCACCGGAAGCCCTTTAAGGGCCGCAAGGAGCCCCGCGGCCCGGGCCACGGAGCGGGTGGTGCCGAAGGCCGGGGAGTCCCCTACCCGGACCTCCGCCCCCCGCGCCAAAAGCCCCTCACAGACCGCACGCACGGTGGCCGGATGGGTACAGGAAAGGGAGGCCTGCCGAGGGGCCACCAGATTGGGCTTTACCAGGACCCGAGCCCCGGAAAGATCTCCCGGTAAAAATTGTTCAAGGGCGACCTCCACCGCCCTCCGGAGACTTTCTTCGGTGTAGTCCTCACAGGGGAGGACCAGGACCTTTTCCGGAGCAAGCAAGCCTAGTCTTCCCAGGGAGGGCCGTGCTTACACTTGTGCTTGTGCTTCCACTTCTTGCATTTACACTTGTACTTCTTGAGGAGTCCGGGAGGAATGCGCTTAGGCTCAGCTACCTCCCAAGGACCTTCAAGGCTTGCGGCCATCCACCAGTGGTCTCCCTCGAACTTAAAGAAGAACCCCTCCCAGAAATAGATCCCCTGCCGCCCGATCACCACATAAACCCCGAGATCCCGATCGAACTCCAGCTCCACTCCGCTGGGGTGTTTCTTCCGGTAGCCCCAGGCCGGGGCGTGGGGTGGAGGCCCGGGTTTGACCGTGGGCTGGTTATAGATGACCACGGTCTCCGGAGAGCCAAAACAGCCACAAAGCATCCCCAACAGGAGTCCCCCTACAAGGTAGCGGACCTTCATACAACGCCTCCTCCGAACGGCCTTTTCGCATTATACTATAAAAAATCCCGAAAGAGCCGAGGAGCAAAATGGAGAAAGTAACTCTGGAAGGCGTAACCCTTCATCTGGCCCATCCTGACGAACTTCCCCTGGTATGCGTGGGGCAGGAAGATATTTTGGGACAGATCCTGGCGGCCTGGATGGTGGTGGACGAGCGGGACTTGCCTCTCAACCCCCGCCTGGTGGGCAAACCCGGGGCCGGAAAAACCACCTTGGCCTATGCGGCCGCTAAACGGCTCGGCCGCGAGGTTTATATCTTTCAAGCTACGGTGGACACCCGCCCGGAGGACCTCCTAGTCACCCCGGTAATCTCCGAAGAAGGGCGCATCAAATACATGGCCAGCCCCATCGTCACGGCCATGATTCGCGGGGGAGTGGCCATCATCGACGAGGCCAACCGCATGAGCGAGAAGAGCTGGGCCTCTCTGGCCCCTCTCCTTGACGCCCGGCGCTATGTGGAATCCATCGTGGCCGGGGTCAAGATTAAAGCCCACCCGGATTTCCGGCTCTGCGTGACCATGAACGAGGACGCCTCCACCTTCGATCTTCCGGAATATATCGACTCCCGCCTTAAGCCCATCATCTACGTGGATTTTCCGGAGGCGGAGGAGGAAAGGGAGATCCTGAGGGCCAATCTACCCTTCGCCGAGGAAGACCTCCTGAACTACCTGGTGACCTTTCTCCAGGCCGCCCACCGCCATGGAGAACCCTACAGTGTGCGGGACGGAGTCAACATCGGCCGCTATGCCCTCAAACGCCTGCGGAGCCTTGCCGGCCATCGCACCCTCAAGGAAGCCCTCCGAGAGGCCGTGGTGGCCGTACTGGGGCCCGAGGCCTTAAATTATTTCCCGGGAGAGGAAAGGTCTCAGCCCTCCCGCCTGCGCCCGGTCTAGATGCTCGAACAGACTCTCCGGGGAGCTCGAGTCCGCATCTTTCCGGTGCTCCATGGGCGTCTGGAGTTTGCCCAGGCCGTGCGGGCAGAGTTGCGGGCCTTTCGCCCGGAGGCCGTAGCCCTGGAACTGCCCACCTTTTTCGAAGGTCCTCTGCGCAGGGCCCTCAAAAGACTTCCCCTCCTTTCGGTGATCGCCTTCCGGGACCCCGAGGGGACCGAGGTCTATTTCGTGGTGGAACCTGCCGAGGCCCTAGTAGAAGCGGGACGCACAGCCCTGGAAGAGGGGTGGGAGATCTTTCCGGTGGACGCCACCGCCCCGGACTACCCGGAAAATACAGAACCCCTTCCGGACGCCTATCTGGTCTCGCGCCTCGGCTATGGGCGCTATGTGGAGGAGGCCCTGCAGGTAGACTTTCCGGCCACCGAGGCCGACCACCGGCGAGAACTCTTCATGGCCCGCAGGATTCAGACCCTGGCCGGACGCTTTCGACGGGTGGCGGTAGTCTGCGGGCTGGCCCATGCCCGGAGGCTTGCCGAGCTTCTGTCTCGAGAAGACCTTCCCGAGCCTCTTCTACGGGCCAAGGCCGAGGGCCTGGCCCTTTTTCATCTAAGTGCCGAGAGCTCCCGGGAGGTGCTCTCCGAGCCGGCCTTTTTCCAGGGTTGTTACGAGGAAGCCCGAAGGGAGGATCGGCTCCCTCTAGATCGTCTGGACCTTCAAGAAAGACTGATCGAAGAGGCCGAAAGGGCTTTGGAGCGCGAGTTCCGGGAACGTTTGAGTCCTCAGGCCCGCAGGGTCCTGCGACAGTTTGCCCGCAATCAGGCCCTTCTTTCCGGACGCCTCACCCCGGACTTCTACCAGCTCGTGGTGGCCGCCCGGGGAGCCGGAGGAGACGATTTTGCCTGGCACCTCTGGGAGGTGGGCACCCGCTATCCCTACCAGACCGAAACTCCGGAAATCGTCCCCCTGGACCTGCGCCTGGAGGATCTCCAGCGTCCGCACCGCCGGGTGCGCTTCCTCAAGCGTATGCGCCCCCTCCATCTCCGCCGCCGGCTCCGGCCCCTTAAGCGGCGCCCGGAAAAACGTCCCGGTGAATTTAAAAAGGCCTGGAGGGGAGAGATCATCTGCTCCTTTCCCCCCGAAGACCTGGTTATCGAAAACTTCGGCCGAGAGGCCATGCGCCGGGCCCTGCGCGTGGTCTCCGAAGAACTGCGCCGGGTGGAACCCTTCACCGCCTCTCTCAAAGATGGACCGGATCTGCGGGAGACCATCCGCCGCTGGCATGAAGGAAGGCTCTACGTGGTGGATGCCCCGGTGGCCCCGGGCCGGGCCGGCTCGGTGGTGGTCATCTTCGAAGAGGACGAAGGCCCGGAAGAAAAATATCCCTGGAAACTCACTTGGCACGGAGAACACGAAGAAGAATCCGATATGGCCTTCTACGCCACCCCACCCGGAGAGGTGGTTATCGGCCCCGGGATCTCCCGCTGCGTTTACGGAGGCTTTATGCTCACCTACCCTCCCATGCGGGTCTACGACATCTGGACCGACCCCTTCTTTGAATTCGCCCGCACCAAGGCGGAACGCCTTCTGGTGGCGGCCATTGATTACTCTCTGGAACGTTTCGTGGTCTATGTGGCCCGCAGGCCCCCTTCGGCCCTGGCCAAAAGATTTGCCGCCCGTCAAGGCAAACGGGTCATCTACCTCCCCTTGGGTTCCTTTTCCGCCCTTTACCTGCGGCGTCTGCGTACCTTTCACGTCCTCGAAGGGTATCACGTGCGGACCTACGCCCACGAATACATCGGCGACCGCTCTTAGGCCTTCCCAAGGATCTCCTTTTAGTTTAGAATTTTTCAAAACTTAAAGGAGAGGGCCATGAGGATTTTGGCCTTTAACGGGAGCCCGCGAAGGGGAGGCAACACCGACCTTCTCCTGGCGGCCTTTGTGCAGGGGGCGAAGGATGCGGGGGCGGAGGTCCGGCGGTTTGATCTCTACCAGATGGACTTTCAGGGCTGTATCGAGTGCGGAGGGTGCGACCGTACGGGAGAGTGTGTCCTTGAGGACGATCTCGCGCCCCTCTATCCCGAATTGCTCGCCGCCGAAGTCATCGTCCTGGCCTCGCCTATTTTCTTTTACAACCTTACCTCTCGGACCCAAGCCTTGATCGAACGTTCCCAGGCCCTTTGGGTCCGGAAATATGTCCTGAAGAACCTTCCGGAGGGCCGGCGCCAGGGACTCTTTCTCTCCTTGGGGGCCACCAAAGGGAAAAAGCTCTTTGAGGGCGTCCAGCGGGTAGTGCGCTACTTTTTCGACGCCCTAGGGGCGGAATACCAGGGAGGACTCTTTTATCGCGGGGTGGAAAAACGCGGGGCCATCAAGGAACATCCCTCGGCCCTGTCCGAGGCCGAAGCCTTGGGGCGGGCCGTAGCCGGGGGAGAGCCTCCAGAGGCCTGGCCCACGATCCGCTCTTCAGCCCCATAAAGGGCCGCCCCCAGGGCCCCGGTCATCTGGGGAGCCTCCGGAACCAGGACGGCAAACCCCAAAGCCTCCTCGAGGCCTTTCACCACCGCCTGGTTCAGGGCCACCCCTCCGGTAAAGACCAGCGGGGCCTCCGCCCCTACCCTTTTGAGAAGGCCCAGGGCCCTTTTAACGATGGCGGTGACGATTCCCCGGGCGAGGCGCTCCGGGGCCTCCCCTCTTCCGATAAGACCCACCACCTCGCTTTCGGCAAAGACCGTACAGAGGGCGCTGAGATTCACCCCTTGATCCGCAGAAAGGGCCCATTGCGCAAGCTCCGCCAGGGAGACTCCCAGGGCCGCGGCCATAACCTCTAGAAAGCGCCCGGTACCCGCGGCACAGCGGTCGTTCATCTCGAATTTCACTACCCGTCCGGAATCATCCAGGCGCAGGGCCTTGCTGTCCTGTCCTCCGATATCCAGGATGGATCGGACCTCCGGAAAGAGGTGTTTCACCCCCAAGGCATGGGCCCGGATCTCGGTGAGGGTCTCGGCCCCAAAAAGCTCCCGGGCCAGGTTGCGCCCGTAACCTGTGGCCACCAGACGTTCGAACTCCAACCCCGAAAGGAGGGCCCGCAATTGCTCCGGAAGGCGGGCCGTGGTCTCCTCCCGGTGGGCCTCCACCACCCGCCCCTCTTCCAGCACCACTATTTTTACCGTCCGCGAGCCTACGTCCAGCCCTACCACCTTCATGAGAGCATCTCCAGGAAGGCTTCAATCCGCGTGCGCAACTGCTCCCGATCCTCGGGACTGTAGTCGGTCTCCAGCCGAAGGACCGGAACCGGACTTTCCCTTTCCACGAGGTAGGACTCTACGGTGTAGGGATCGCAGAACTTGAGGGCGTAGTGGATCACCCCCTGGGCCCCGCTCTGAGCGACCATGGAGGCCAGGTGCCGGCGTCGCTCCGGGTTGGGGGTAAAGATGGCACAGTCGATCTTGAAGTATCTCTCGGCCAAGGCCCGCAGGAGCCCCTTTCTGGAGGTCTCAGAGACGGCCACAAGCTCTCCCACATACCGGGAACCCACACAGGATTCCTCTCCCACCACCACCGCCCCGGAGGTTTCCACTAGATGGGTGACCTTCCAGTTGGGAATAGCCATGGGACAGCCGGAAAGGATGATCCGTGGGGTCCCCGGAGGGCAGACTCCCTCTCCAGCCTTTACTCGCTCCTCCAGTTCATCACATAGAGCCTCCAGCCGAGAGGAAAATCTTTCGGGGTCGTCAAAGAAGGCCAATTGATGGATGAGGAGGGCGTCCCGCCCGGAAATAGGAGGAGGATCGTTGAACCGCAAGCGATTCAGCCGCGCCAGGGCCTTTCGTTTGCGATTGATGAGTTCAATGGCCTCCCGCAGCTTTTGAGGCGAAAGGGCTTTCCCCAAAACCTCCTCCAGATGATTCACAAAGCGCCGGATCTCTTCCAGCCAAAGGGTGAAGCTCGCCTCATCCTTACGCTGCGGGACCTGCATCACGTAGAGGGGTTTATAGGCCTCGAAGATCTCGTAGGCCTTCTTCTTACCGTCACAGGTGGTCTCCCCCACCAGGAAATCACAGACCTCCATATAGGGGCAGAGGCGGGCTAGCTTGAAGCCAAAAAAGGCCTTGATGAGGGGGCATAGATTCCGGGGCAGGAGCTCCTCTACCTTTTCTGTGGCCACCTCCACCCCGGCACACAGACCCACACAGGCCCCTCCGAGAGCCCAGATCACCTCCTTGGGCACGAAGACACAAAAGGTTCCCACCACCGGGCGCCCGCTTTCCCGGATCTGCAAAAGCTCCGCCACCCGGGCCCCGTGGATGTCCGCCACCACAGAATCGAAATAACCCATACCTTCCGGACGATTCTCCTGGGAGAGAAAGACCTCCTGGTAAAGGGGACCCAAGGCCTCAAGGAGCGCCCCATGGGCCTCTAAATCCAGTCCCAGAGCTCGCCAAAGATCCTCCCGGTCCATCTCCGATCCCTCCTTTGTCCCTCTTTCAGGCCGGGGCTGGAATCGAACCAGTCAGCACCCCTCTCTCCGGGGGCCCACGGGGTTTGCAGCCCCGGGGGAGCACCAGCCCCCTCTCCCGGGCAATTGATCCCAAATTTTTATTACAGAAATAGACTTTGTCAATAGATATTAGGATCGGTTCCCTTTTCTTTGGGGCAGGGTTATGTTTAGGGACCATGAAGGGCGCAAGGGTCTTGGTTGCCGGAGGGGCGGGCTATATCGGCTCCCACGTGGTGAAGCTTCTGGGAGAGGCGGGTTGCGAGATCCTGGTCTACGATAACCTCTCTACCGGAAAGGAAGAGGCCGTCCTTTACGGCCACTTAGTAAAAGGCGACCTGGGAGACCGCAGGACCCTAGAGAAGGTCTTCCGAGAATTCCGGCCGCAGGCGGTCATGCACTTTGCGGCCTCCATCGTGGTCCCGGAAAGTGTAAAGTTTCCCCTCCGATACTACCGCAACAACGTGGTTCATACCCTAAATCTTCTTGAGGCCCTGGAGGTCTCGGGCTGCAAACTTTTCCTCTTTTCTTCTTCAGCAGCGGTTTATGGAATTCCCAAAGAGATCCCCGTCACCGAGGAGGCTCCGCTTGCGCCCATCAATCCTTACGGAGAGACCAAGGCTACGGTGGAAAGGATGCTGCGGGATCTTGCGGCCTCGGGTTGCGGCTTCCGTTACGTGTCGCTGCGTTATTTCAATGTGGCCGGGGCCGACCCGGAGGGGCGCATAGGTTTTAACTATCCTGAACCCACCCATCTCGTTATCCGGGCCCTCAAAGCCGCCAAGGGCGAAATCCCGCAGCTGGAGATCTACGGAACGGACTACCCCACCCCCGACGGCACCTGCATCCGGGATTATATCCATGTAACCGATCTGGCCGAGGCCCACCTGGTGGCCCTGGACTACCTCCTTTCCGGAGGCGAAAGCGAGGTCTTCAACTGCGGCTATGGCCACGGATACTCCGTAAGGGAGGTGGTGCGCACGGTCAAGGAGGTCACGGGAAGGGATTTCCCGGTGGTGGAGGCCCCCCGCCGGCCCGGAGATCCCCCCATTCTAGTGGCCGATTCCCGAAAGATCCGGGAAAAACTGGGCTGGAAGCCCCGCTACGACGACTTGGCCTTCATCGTAAAGACCGGCTGGGAGTGGGAAACTCGCCTCTCCGCAAGCTAAAAGAAAATCCGGGCCAGATCTGCCTTTGGGCTATAAAAGAGGACATCGAGGACTGGTGGAGCCGGTGGGACTTGAACCCACGACCTCGTGAATGCCATTCACGCGCTCTCCCATCTGAGCTACGGCCCCACGCGTTTCAAAGTTAACCGGCCCCTTTCCCCCTGTCAAGCGCTATTCCCATTCGATAGTGGCCGGAGGCTTGGAAGAGATATCGTAAACTACCCGGTTTACCCCCTGGACCTCGTTGATAATGCGGTTGGAAAGGCGGGCCAGAAGGTCATAAGGGAGCCGGACCCAGTCGGCGGTCATGGCATCCTGACTTTCCACACACCGGATGGCCACTACATACTCATAGGTTCGATAGTCGCCCATGACCCCCACCGTTTTTACCGGTACCAGGACGGCAAAGCTCTGCCACACCTTGTAATACCAGCCGCTTTCCAGCATCTCTTCGGTGACAATGGCGTCGGCCTCCCGGAGGATGGCAAGCCTCTCCTCGGTGACCTCCCCAAGGATGCGGATGGCCAGCCCCGGACCGGGAAAGGGCTGGCGCCAGACCACCTTTTGGGGAAGCCCCAGTTCCCGGGCAATCTCCCGCACCTCATCCTTGAAAAGCTCCCGCAGGGGCTCAAGAAGCTTGAGCTGCATTCGTTCGGGAAGTCCGCCCACATTGTGATGGGTCTTGATGGTGGCCGAAGGCCCCTTGAAAGAAACGCTCTCAATGACGTCCGGATAAAGAGTCCCTTGAGCCAGCCAGCGCACATTTCCGATCTTGCGGGCCTCCTCCTCAAAGACCTCGATAAAAGTGTGGCCGATAATCCGCCGCTTTTCCTCCGGATCGGTCACCCCCCGCAATCTCTCCAGGAATTTCTGCGAGGCATCTACATAGCGCACCTTAAGCCCCAAGGAGCCCATAAGTTCCAGGACCTCTTCCGGCTCGTTCTTGCGCAAGACACCATTGTTTACAAAGATGGGGACCAGGCGCTCTCCAATGGCCCGATGGACCAGGAGGGCGGTGACCGTAGAATCGATACCCCCGGAAAGGGCGCAGACTACCCGCTCCTCCGGCCCTACCTTCTCCCGGATCTCCCGCACGGCACTCTCAATAAAGGATTCCATAGTCCAGGTGGGAGAACAGCCGCAGATGCGCAGGACAAAATTGGCTAGCACCTCCCGGCCGATCTCCGTATGGGCCACCTCAGGATGGAACTGCACCCCAAAGAGGGGTTTTTGGGTATGACGCATGGCCGCATAAGGGGAGTTTTCACTTTCGGCAAGGGACACAAAGCCCGGAGGGAGCTCCTCAAGGCGGTCCCCGTGGCTCATCCAGACCCGATAGGTACGTCCAGGGTCCAATCCATAAAAGAGGTCTTCCGTAGAGAGGATCCGGAGTTGCGCCGGTCCGTATTCTCGCTTGAGACTCCGCTCTACCCGGCCTCCGAGGAGGTGGGCCATAAGTTGCATACCGTAGCAGATCCCCAGGATCGGAACCCCGAGATCGAAGATTTCCGGAGACACGGTGGGCGCTCCCTGGTCGTAGACGCTTGAAGGACCTCCGGAAAGGATGATCCCCTTAGGGGCGAAGGCCCGGATCTCCTCAACCGAGGCCGTGCAGGGCTTGATTTCACTGTAGACCTTGAGCTCCCGCACCCGGCGGGCGATAAGCTGGGTGGTCTGGGAGCCGAAATCCAGGACCAGAATGGCTTCTTCAGGACGCATCTTTTCTCTCCCTCCGACGTCTCCTGAGCATCATCACCGCCCCCACCAGGGCCAGGATGAGGACCCCCACCAGGGCCATTTCCACCAAATAGAGTTTGACCTTTCCCGGACCCACCGCCCCGTGAGAGATCTCAAAGGAGAGAATAAGGAGCCTCCGCACCAGGGCGATGATGGCCACCATAAGAAAGGGCTCCACGCACTGGAGGTGGTACTCCTCCCCAAAGACAATCTGCACTGTGTAGAGGATCTCCAGAAACATGAGGGCAATGAGAAAACGGTCGATGACTTTGAGGACCCCCAGGGCGAAATCTTCATAAGCGAAGGCCTGAAGGAGGGCGTGGTAGCCGTCGTAGATCACCTCCAGGGTGGCCAGGATCAGGCCCACGGCCACCAGGATGTAAAGCACGCGCTCGGCCTTAAGAAAGGTGTCCTGAAACCAGATGTCTAGACGAGATCTTCCCTTTCTTCTGGGGTTCATAGGAACTCTCCTACGCCTTGAGGCCCTTTTTTATTTTGGGGGGCTTCCCGGCGATTGTAAAGACTCATGACCTTGAGAAGGCCTTTTTCCGGAAGATCTTTGAGAGCTGCCAGGGCAAGATGAACCATTCTCTCCACCCGGGCCCATTCCTCCGGCTCAAACTCCGAAAGTACATAATCCCGCACCGGAACCCCGGCCGGGGGACGACCGATCCCGAGCTTGAGACGCGGGAACTCCTCGCTGCCCACCGCGGAGATCACCGAAAGAACCCCCCGATGGCCCCCAGCCCCTCCCTTGGGGGCAAATTTGATACGCCCGAGGGGTAGATCCAGATCGTCGTGGATCACCAAGAGTCTTTCCCGCGGAATAGCGAAATGCTCCAGGGCTGGAGCCACAGCCTCTCCGGAAAGATTCATGTAAGTAAGAGGAAGAAGAAGCCAGGCCCGACCGGGCCATTCCCCTACCAGGGCCTTAAGGGCCGGGACCTCCCTCCAGGAAAGTCCCAGCTCCTCGGCCAGGGCCTCCAGGACTATCCAGCCCAGGTTGTGACGGGTGCGGGCATACTTCGGGCCGGGATTCCCCAGCCCCGCATAAAGCCACATGTCCCCTTAGGCAGATTCTCCGGTCTCCTCCTCGGCGGTCTCTTCGGCTTCGGCCTCCACCTCTACCACCGTGACCACCGGCTCGTCCGGATCCTCGGCAAACTTTACCCCCTCCGGGGGAGTAAGATCGCGCACGTGGAGGGTATCCCCGAGGTCCAGCTCCGAAACATCGATCACGATCCGGTCCGGAATGCGGTCCGGCAAACAGGAGACCGTAATCTCGTGCATGATGATCTCCAGCAGACCCCCTTTCTGCACCCCCTTGGCCTTTCCGGTAATCTCCACCGGGACATCCACCTCCACCGGCCGATCCATACGGATTTCGTAAAAATCCGCGTGAAGGATCTCGTCGGTCACCGGATGATATTGGAGCTCCTTGATCAGGGCCAGGTGCTGTTCCCTTTCTCCGTTCTTCTCCACCGTAAGATTGAAGATCAGCTGTTCGCCCCGGTGACGCTGAAGAACCCGTTTGAGCTCGCTTAGTTTGACCGTAAGGGGTAAGGGGTCGGTCTGGGGCCCGTAGAGGATGGCCGGAACCAGGCCCTGTTTGCGCAATTTCTTGGCCACTTCCTTTCCGGTGCGGGCACGATATTCCGCGGTAAAGGGCACCTGTCTCATGGCTCAAAACCTCCTCCCGTATTAGACAAAAAGCGAACTTACGGAATCATCCGCATGGATGCGGCGAATGGCCTCGCCCAGGAGCTTGGCCACCGAAAGAACCTTGATCTTTTTAACCTTTTTGGCCTCTTCCCGCAAGGGGATGGTGTCGGTGACCACCAGGGACTTGAGGGCCGATTTTTCAATGCGCTCCACCGCCGGTCCCGAAAGCACGGGATGGGTGGCCATCCCGTGGACCTCCTTGGCCCCCCGCTCCTTTATGGCCTCGGCGGCTTTACACATGGTGCCTGCAGTGTCCACCATGTCGTCCAGGATAATGGCCACCTTGCCCTTCACCTCGCCCACCACGTGCATGACCTCGCTCTGATTGGGTCCGGGACGGCGTTTGTCCACGATGGCGATCCCCGCATCCAGACGCTTGGCATAGGCCCGGGCCCGTTCCACCCCACCGGCATCCGGAGAGACGATGACCAGATCTTCGTCCCGGAAGTGCTCCCGAAGGTATTCCAGAAGGACCGGAGCGGCAAAGAGATGGTCTACCGGGATATCGAAAAAGCCCTGGATTTGTCCGGCATGGAGGTCCATGGTCAGCACCCGTCGGGCCCCGGCTACCGTGATAAGATTGGCCACCAGCTTGGCGGAAATAGGGGTGCGCGGGGCGGTCTTCCGATCCTGCCGGGCATAGCCATAGTAAGGAACTACCGCGGTAATCCGTCGGGCGGAGGCCCGGCGTAGGGCGTCGATGATAATGAGGAGTTCCATGAGGTGTTCGTTAACCGGGGTACAGGTGGGCTGGACCACAAAGACATCCGCTCCCCGGACATTTTCTTTGATCTCCACAAAGATCTCTCCGTCACTAAACCTTTTGATCTCCATCAGTCCCAAAGGAACGGCCAGGTACTCACAGATCTTGCGGGCCAGCTCCGGATTGGCCGTGCCGCTAAAGATCTTCAGGTGATTGATGAACATGGGTCTCCCTCCTTAAGGTTGGTGACCACGAAAAAGCGGGCCTCGGGGAATCTTTGCGCCAGTTTTTCCACCGCCCGCTCAGCCTCGGCCCTTTCCCGAAAGGCCCCGAAAAGGGCCGAGCCGCTTCCGGTAAGGTGCGCAGCCAGGGCCCCCGCGGCCTTAAGAGCCTCGGCCAGTTCGGCCGCCTCCGGGTAGGCCTCAAAAATGAGGGCCTCGAAATCGTTCACCAGGCTCTCCCAGTAAAAATTTTCCGGGGCATAATTAAGCGGCCTTTTCCTTTTTGTCAATTTCAATTGGGCATAAGCCCAGGCCGTGGAGACCCGGAAGGAGGGCACCGCCACCACGTACCAGGCGTGAGGGGTGGGCCAGGGGGTAAGCCTCTCCCCCAGCCCCTCCCCCAGGGCTGTGGCGTAGGGGGAAAGAAAAAAGGGCACGTCGGCCCCGAGGCGCACCCCCATCCGGTAAAGGGCCTCCGGGGAAAGATGGCCGGGGTAAAGTCGGGAGAGCCCCTGCAGGACGGCTGCGGCATCGCTGGAGGCCCCGCCAAGGCCCGTTCCCGGGGGAATGCGCTTGCGAAGGCGAATAAAGACCCCGCCCTCTACCGCCGCCTCGCGGAAAAAGAGTTCCGCCGCCCGAAAGCAGAGGTTCTCCCGGCCCCCCGGGGCCTCTCCCTCCACCTCCAAGGCTATCCCCGTAGCCTTAAAAAGCTCTACCTCGTCAAAGAGGGTGATCTTCTGGAAGAGGGTCTGCAGATCATGATAGCCGTCTGGACGGCGGCCCAGGATCCGGAGAAAGAGATTGAGCTTGGCCGGGGCCAAAAGCTTCATCGGGTAAGCTTGATGAAGCGCAAGCGGAGCTCGTAGAGGATACTTTCGAGAAGCCGCTCCTCATCCGGCGAAAGGTTCCCCCGAGTCTTTTCCTTGAGCATATCCAGGGTGTCAATGGTATGCTTGGCCAGGGTAAGGTTGACCTCCTTGCGGTTGGTCTCCGGATGGGGAATCTCCCCCAGATGGATGAGGGCCGTGGCGTTAAGGGAAAGAATAAAGGTGCTGAAGGTTACCGGAGGCAGCCAGTCACATTTCTTTTCGTCCATCCTTTCTCTCCTGGTCACTTTTCTTTCTTCTTGGTGATCACCAACTCCGTTCGAGAAACATAGCCTCCTTTTAGCGGCTTTCTTTCGGAAAGGGCCTCATGGAGGCGCTTTACAGCATCGGTTTTCACATATTCCTTGGCCATAGAGAGAAAACGCCGGGCATCCCGGACCTTTCCGTCAATAAGATAATCCCGAGCCCGTTTGAGGACGGCTCTTTCCCTCTCGCTGCGGAAGCCGGAGGCGTCCTGAAAACCAAAAAGGGAGGGCAGTTTCATGACCCGGGTCTCCCCGCAACGGGGACAGGGAGGAAAGTCTTCGCCTATCTTCATCAAACGTTCAAAGACCTCTCCACAGATCTCGCAGCGGAATTCGTAAAGGGGCATGGCTTTTCCCGTACCAGTCTTTGTGGTAAAAATAAATTTAACACTTTCCCAGAGGAAAGAAAGGGGAGGTCATGCCGCTTTTGGCCCTGGATTGCGAAGGTCCAGTAACTTTGAACGACAACGCCTACGAATTTACCGCGGCCCTCCTTCCGCAGGGTGGGGAGTTCTTCGCCCGGATCTCCCGCTATGACGACTATCTGGCGGATGTGGAGCGTCGCCCGGGCTACAAGGCCGGAGACACCCTGAAACTCATCCTTCCCTTTCTTAAGGCCTACGGGGCTACCAATCGGGCCCTGCGGGAGTTCTCCCGGAAGACCCTGCGGGTGCTGCCCGGGGCCGCGGAAACCCTTAAGTTCCTCAACCAACTTCTTCCCACCTTTATCATCAGTACCAGCTATCGGCCTTATCTCGAAGCTCTCGGTGAAGTTTCCGGTTTCCCCTTGGAGCGAGTCTTCTGCACGGAGGTGGACTTTGAAGCGGTGAAAATCCCGGAGGCCGAGGCCCGTCTTCTCCGAGAATGGGCCGAAAAGATCCTGGAACTTCCTCTGATCGAAATCCCGGAAGGGGCCCGAGGGTTTGAGGACCTTCCTCCCGAAAGCCAGCGGGCGGTGGAGGTCCTGGAGGAGATCTTCTGGCGGAAGCTTCCGGAAATGGAAGCCGGGCGTTTCCTGGAGGAGGTCAATCCGGTGGGCGGAAAGGAAAAGGCCCGGGCCCTGGAGACCGCCCTCTCGGAGACCGGATTCTCTCCTTCAGAGGCCCTCTATATAGGAGACAGCATTACCGATGTGGAAGCCTTGGAGCTCGCGCGGGAGGGCGGAGGAGGGGCCGTGGCCTTTAACGCCAATCGTTACGCCCTGCGGGTGGCAGAATTTTACGTCCTTTCCGAAAGGGCCACCCCGGAGGCGGAACTAGCCAAGGCCTTTATCGAAAAAGGGAAAGAGGGGCTGATCGCCTTGGCCCGCAAGGAGGCCAAAGACTACGAATTGGGCCTGGTGGCCGAGGCCGGAAAAGACCTGGTCTCCCGCAGCGAGGCCTTTCGCAAAGGGGTACGAGGGAAAGCCATAGGGGCCTTAGGATGATCCCCATCCAGGATATCCTCCCTCGTCGCCGGGTCCCCCTCATAACTTGGGGACTTATCGCCGTAAACGGCCTGGTCTTTTTCCTGGAGGTATCTCTTCCCCATCACAGCCGGGAACTCCTTTTCCAGTATCTAGGACTCATCCCGGCCCGCTTCACCCATCCCGATTGGGCTGCGGCCCAGGGTTTTCCACCCGGGGCCTTCCTCACCCTTTTTACCCATCTCTTTCTTCACGGAGGCTGGGTACATTTTCTAGGAAACATGTGGACCCTCTGGATCTTCGGGGATAACGTGGAGGACCGCATGGGCCACCTGCGTTTTCTCCTCTTTTATCTCCTCTGCGGGCTGGCGGCGGCTCTCACCCACCTTTTTATGCACCCCGACTCCACCGTCCCCACCATTGGGGCCTCGGGGGCCATCTCTGGAGTGCTGGGGGCCTACTTCGTCATGTTCCCTTTCGCCCGGGTCATTGTCATGGTCCCCGTCTTTTTCTTTCCCTTCTTCTTTGAAGTCCCGGCCCTCCTTTATCTGGGCTACTGGTACCTCTTGCAGGTCTTCTCCGGCACCCTCTCTCTGGCCCTTCCAGGAGAGATAGGGGGTGTGGCCTGGTGGGCTCATGCCGGAGGGTTTCTGGCCGGAGTCCTCACCCATCGCCTCTTCTGTAGGGCTTCCTGTGGATATTTCAAAGACGAAGAGGTCCCCTGGGGACCGGTGGTTTCCTATTTTGATCGGTTAAACCGTTAGGAGGCCTCTATGAGCGGATTTGACCTTTTTTTCTTCTTTTTCATGCTGGCGGCCCTTCAGCCGGTCCTCCGCCAGAGGTTGCTCGAGGCTGCCCGGCAGCGCATGATCTCCCGGATCGAGAAGGCCCGGGGCTCGCGGGTCATCCTTCTGGTCCATCGGCAGGAAACCATGAGTCTTCTCGGCTTTCCCATCATGCGTTTCATCGACATCAACGACTCCGAACAGGTGATCCGGGCCATTCATCTCACAGACCCCGAGGTCCCCATCGATCTCATTCTCCACACCCCCGGGGGGCTGGTGCTGGCGGCGCTCCAGATTGCCCGGGCGGTAAAGAAACACCCGGCCAAGGTCACGGCCTTCATTCCCCATTACGCCATGAGCGGAGGGACCCTCATTGCCCTGGCCGCCGACGAGATCGTCATGGACGAGCACGCGGTCCTGGGGCCGGTGGACCCCCAGCTGGGACAATTTCCTGCGGCCTCCATCCTGCGGGCCGTAAGGGAAAAGCCCCGGGAGCACGTGGAGGACCAGACCCTGATTCTGGCCGATGTGGCCGAAAAGGCCCTGCGTCAAATGAAAGAAAACCTTCGAGACCTTCTTTCCGGAAAGTATCCTCCGGAAAAGGTGGACGAACTGGCGGAACTCCTCACCCAGGGCCATTGGACTCACGACTATCCCCTCACCTTTGAGGAGGCCCGCAAACTGGGCCTTCCCGTACGCACGGACATGCCCCACGAGATCTATCAATTAATGAGTCTCTTTCCGCAACCCGTGCGTCAAGCCCCTTCGGTAGAGTTCACTCCGGCACCGCGGAGGGCCCCGGCCGGCTCTCAAAATGGGGCCTCTATGAGCCATCTTTTGCGGCATCTTTTTTGAGTTGACCTAGACGGACCTCCGGGCTAACTTTGCCGCAGGGATTCTGGCGAAGGAGGTGCTCATGGCCCGGCGCAAAAAGGACGAACTCAAGACTCTGAAAGAAAAGTTAGCCTATCGCCCCCGTCCGGTCTGGGATCAGCTTGCGGAAAAGGATAAAAAGGCCCTCGAGAGGCTGGCGGAGGACTACCGCAAATTCCTCTCTTTGGCCAAGACCGAGAGGGAATGCGTGGAGGCCATGGCCGCCCTCCTCAAGAAAGCGGGCTTCACCGAAAAACCCTCGGCCCGCTATTTTACTGTCTTTCGGGAAAAGACTTTGGCGGCCATGGTGGCCGGAAAAAAGCCCCCTTATTATGGGGTGCGCCTCATCGCCACCCATATCGACAGCCCCCGTCTGGATCTCAAGCTCCACCCCCTCTATGAAGATCTGGAAATGGCCTTTTTCAAGACCCACTATTACGGAGGGATCAAGAAGTATCACTGGGTGGCCCGGCCGCTGGCCCTCCACGGGGTAGTGGTCAAGCCGGACGGGACCCGGGTAAAAGTGGTCCTCGGAGAGGCCCCGGGTGATCCGGTACTTACGGTCTGCGATCTTCTGCCCCATCTGGCCCGTAAGGTTCAGGGAGAAAAGAAGCTCTCTGAGGCCATCCCCGGAGAGAAACTCAACGTGCTCGTAGGCGGACTGCCTCTTCCCGGGGAGGCCGAAGAAAAAGAGCGGGTAAAGCTGGCCATTTTGAAGCTCCTTCATGAAAAGTACGGGATCACCGAGGAGGATTTCGTGAGCGCGGAATTGGAGGTGGTCCCCGCCGGCCCCGCGGTAGAGGTGGGGCTTGACCGGGCCTTTATCGGGGGCTACGGACAGGACGACCGCATTTGCGCCTTTGCGGCCCTGGCGGCCCTCCTCGAGCTCCAAGAACCGGAATATTCCACCCTGGTCCTCTTTTTGGACAAGGAGGAAATTGGCTCTGACGGAAATACCGGAGCCAAGAGTCGGTTCCTCGAAAAGCTCATCTACGACTATCTCAAACTTTGGGGGGTCACCCCTCAAGGAGACACGGTGCTGGAGACCCTGCTGCGCACTCGGGCGGTCTCCGGAGACGTCACCGCAGGCATGGATCCTCACTACCTGGAAGTTCATGAGAAGTTAAACGACGCCCGCATGGGCTACGGGGTGGTCCTCACTAAATATACCGGCCACGGAGGAAAGTATATGGCCAATGATGCCCATGCGGAATATGTAGCCTGGCTGAGGCGTATCTTTTCGGAGGCTGGAGTGATCTATCAGGCTGCCTCCATGGGCAAGGTGGATGAAGGGGGAGGAGGCACGGTGGCCAAGTATCTGGCGGCCTACGGGATGGACATCGTGGACCTGGGCCCACCGCTTCTCGGTATGCATTCTCCCTTTGAAGTAGCCCATAAGGCCGATCTCTATATGACCTATCGGGCCTATAAGGCCTTTCTTTCCGCCGGGGATTGATGGACGGGATCATCCGGGAAGGGGATCTTCTGCTTCTCCTGGCTCCCGGAGGGCATACCTATCTTCTCCCCGCGGAAGCGCGCGAGTTTCACACCCACCGCGATGCGGTAGATCTGGGGGCCTTTCTGGGAAGACCTTGGGGAAGCAGGATTCTAGGCCGGAAGGGCCTTCCCTTTTACGCCCTGCGCCCCACCCTCTACGACCACCTGATGAAGGTCCGTCGGGCTACCCAGATCATCTATCCCAAAGAGATCGGTCTTATCCTCCTGAAACTCGACGTACGCCCTGGCAAAACCATACTGGAATGTGGCACGGGCTCCGGGGCCCTCACCCTAGCCCTGGCCGCCGCCGTAGGCCCCGAAGGACGGGTGATCACTTACGAAAAAGAGGCCCGGTTCCGTAAGGTGGCCCGGGAGAACTTGGCCCGGGCCGGGTTGCTGGAACGGGTCATCTTCCGGGAAGGGGTGCGAGAGGACTTCGGCGAAAAGGAGGCCGACGCCCTTTTCTTGGATGTGCGCGAACCCTGGGAGCTTTTACCTGCGGCCTGGAAGGCCCTCAAGGGGGGCGCGCCCTTTGGGGCCCTGGTCCCCACGGTCAACCAGGTCTCCCGCCTGCTAGAGGCCCTGGAGGGTCTTCCCTTTGTAGCCCTCGAGGTCCAGGAGATCCTGGAGCGGTTTTATAAGGTAAATCCCGAAAGACTGCGTCCGGAAGACCGCATGGTGGCCCATACCGGCTACCTCATCTTTGCGCGCAAGGTGCAAGAAAGGTGAAAGACTATCTCCAGAAAAAACTGGCCCGGGCTTTAGAGATCCTGGGGCTTCCGGAAAAGAGTCTAGAAATTCATCTGGTAAACGATGAGGCCATCGCCGAGATCAACCGGCGGTATCTGGGCCGTTCCGGCCCCACCAACGTTATCTCCTTTTCTTACTGGGAAGGGAAGCGCCCCCCGCAAGCCCCCTTTTTAGGGGAGATTTTTCTTTCTCAGGAAACCGCCCGGAGGGAGGCCGAGATTTATGGACTACCTTATCAGGCTTATCTTTTGGCCCTGGCCCTCCACGGCCTCCTCCATCTCTTAGGTCATGAACACGAGGGAGGCGGGCTAGCTGCAGCCCGTATGGCCGCCCTTGAGGCCCAGCTCCTTGAAAAATTGGCCCCAAAAGGGCATAAAAAGGTGGTAGAATTCTTAAAAAGGAGGGAATTCATGCCGGCCAAGCTTGCGGTAAATGTGGATCATGTGGCTACGGTGAGAGAGGCCCGCAAGGTGCACTATCCCGATCCGGTGCAGGCCGCGGTGCTGGCCGAACTCGGAGGGGCCCACGGGATTGTGGTTCACCTCCGGGGTGATCGCCGACACATCCAGGAGCGCGACGTCCGCCTTCTGCGGGAAATCGTAAAGACCAAGCTTATTCTGGAGATGGCGGCCACGGAGGAGATGATTCAGTTCGCCTTGGAGGTCAGGCCGGACCAGGTGACCCTGGTTCCGGAAAGAAGGACAGAGATCACCACTGAAGGAGGACTCGCGGTCAAGGGACGCACCAAAAAGGTGCGTCAAGTGGTGGAGCGGCTCAAAGAAGGGGGGATTTTCAAGGTAAGTCTTTTTATCAATCCCGATCCCGCAGAGCTCAAGGCCGCCGCTCGCACCGGGGCGGATGTGGTGGAACTTCACACCGGAAACTACGCTGAGGCCCCGGCCGGGGAGGAAAGGGAAAGGGAGCTCGCCCGGTTGGAAGAGGCGGCCCGGGTGGCTCGGGATCTAGGCTTTGAGGTGCATGCCGGCCACGGCCTTTCTTACGAAAATATTGAGCCGGTAGCGGCCATCCCGGAGGTGGAAGAATTCAGTATTGGCCACGCCATCGTGGGCCGGGCCATCTTTGTGGGTATGGTGGAGGCGGTACGCGAGATGTTGAGACTGATCGAGAAGGCCCGCCGGTAAAGGATCTACTGGGTCTGCCCCTCGGTAAGCTTGGCCTCTTCCAGGCGCTTGAGGGCCTCTTCCAGGCTCATCAGACCCTTGGCCACGGCGTAGGCCACATAAGGATAGACCCGGGGGTCATAACCTTCCGGGCGCGGGAAGAGTCCCTTGGCCCGCAGTTTGGCCAGTTTGGCCCGGCGACGTCTCCGGCGTTCGATCTCCCGCTGGCGTTCGATCTTTTTATGTCTGGCCATAAGGTCCACCCCTTGATTTTCGTTGATCGCTCCTTTATATAAAGGCTGCTTCCGATCTCGTCAAGGAAGCTTATATTTAAGACCACCGAGGGGCGGGATATGCAGTGTCAAAGGCTAAGGAGCTTGGCCCGGGAATGGTTCCTCAAGGTGCGGGAGGACGCCCTGGCTCCGGCCCGGATGATGGAATTTATCCATCGCCACATCCGCCAATGTGAGACCTGTCAGCGGGACCCGGATCTCCCGCAGGAGGTGGAAAAGATCCGGGAATTCATCCGGGCCCCGGAGGTCATCCCTCAAGGGGAAAGTTCTTCGGAGGAATGGGAAGAAGAGGCCCTTGCCTGAAGGCCGGCTTGTGTCAAAATTAATTGAAGCCCCCGTAGCTCAACTGGATAGAGCAGCGGACTTCTAATCCGCAGGTTGGGGGTTCGAGTCCTCCCGGGGGCGCCAGGGTCTTCCCCGCACGGCCCAGACATAAAAGTGGGGGCCGTGTTTGAGTCCTATCCCCACCGCCCCCTTGGCCAGATAAAGGGCCCAGGCCCAGAGGGGATCGTAAAAGCTGGTGGTGGAGGACCAGTAATATTCTCGCACCTCCTGGAAGGGATGATCCCTGGGCAGGGCCGGAGAGTGATACTGCGCATCCACCAGGCTTTCCAATTCGTTGATGTTGGGAAGGCGCCAGTCGGAAAATCCGGAAAACTTGCGTCGGTTAAGCTCCACCACCACCTGAAAGGCCTCTTCCCAGGTGACCCTCCCCGGGGCGAGATCCGCCAAACGGGTCCAGAAAAGACCGGTCAAACGGTCAAAGACCGCTTCAGCACGGAGTTCAAATCGGGGCTCTGGCCAGGGCAGCCCGGAACGGATCTCACCGTCCTGTCCGGTCCCAGAGCAGGACACAGGGTTCCCCAAAGTGTTGTAGCAGGTGTGCTGTCCGGTGGCGGGAAGACGGAACCTTCCGCGCACCGGCCAAACCATTCTTTCGTCCTCTTTGTGACTGTAAAACATGCGTCCTCCCCCGAAATGTACATTCCAGGCATAACGGGGGTTGATGACGGCCGTGGTGGAGGTCCAATACCAGCCATGAAAGAGGTTTTCAAAGGGGTGCCCCGGGGGAAGAACCGGATTTTTGGCCTGATAAAAGACTAAACTGCGCAGCTCCCGCCGATTGGGAAGTCGCCAGTCAGAAAAACCCAGAAAATTTTCGCGATTGAGCCTGGCCACCGCCCGCAAAGCCTCTTCCCAAGACATGGGGAATTCAAAAAGCGCGGCATTCTTGGGCCAGAAAAGCCCGGTAAGGAGATCTTCCACCAACTCCCCCTGGACCTTAAACCGGGGAAAACCCGAAAGCCCGAAACGCCACTGCCCATCCTGGCCGGTTCCCTGGCAAGGGATCTCTCGACCCCGGGTGTCATAGCAACGGTCCTGTCCGGTGGCCAGAATCATGGAAGCTCTCCTTAAAGTGAAAAGTAACTTGGGCTATTCACTATTCAAAATATATCTGCTAAACTACATTTTAAACTACCTTTTAGCCATGAAGCTTTCTCGACTGGCCATAAGCGACGAGGGATTCGTCTTTGACCCTGAGACTGGAAACGCTTACACCGTGAACGAAACCGGACTTCTGGTCCTCAAGGCCTTACGGGAGGGGAAAAGTCCACCGGAGATTGCCCAAGCCCTCAGTGAAAAATATGAAATTTCCCCGGGAGCTGCGCTCAGAGATATAGAGGAGTTTTTGGAGATATTGAGGCGATACCATCTTTGGGAAGGGAAAACCGATGGTTAAGGTGGCCGTCTCGGGGATCAACGCGGTAGACAATCCCGGACCGGGGCTGGGGATCATTAAGGGCCTTAAAGAGGGGCCAAGGCCGGTTTCCGTAGTAGGCCTGGCCTACGATGCCATGGAACCCGGGATCTATCTCCCTCACTTGGTAGACCGGGCCTACCTAATGCCTTATCCCTCTGAGGGGGAGGCCCCTTTTTTGAATCGCCTGCTTTATATCAAGGAAAAAGAAGGACTAGAGGTCGTGATTCCGTCCTTAGATGCCGAGCTTCCCCTTTTTATCGATCTTCAGGCAAAGCTTTCGGCTTATGGCCTAGCCAGCTTTTTGCCCACCAGAGAACAATTCCGTCTAAGGGCCAAGGACCGCCTGCCGGTGGTAGCCGAAAACATCGGTCTCAAGAGTCCGGTAAGTTTCGCCGTCTCTTCGCAGGAAGAACTCCTGCGGGCCCTCACTCAGCTCCGATTCCCGGTAATGATCAAAGGTCTATTTTACAAGGCTCTGCGGGCCTACACTGAGGCAGAAGCCTTCCACCACTTTCAGACCATCGCCGCCGAATGGGGTTATCCGGTGATCGTTCAGGAAGTAGTGGAGGGAGAAGAGGTAAATGTAGTAGGGTTGGGTGATGGAGAAGGGGGACATTTCGGACTCCTGGCCATCAAAAAGCTCTGGATTACGGCCCTGGGAAAAATCTGGACCGGAGTAACCATTACCCTTCCCCGGCTGCTAGAGGCCGCGGAGACCTTTGTTCAGAAATATCGGTGGCGAGGGGCTTTTGAATTGGAGGTTATCTCCCACGAAGACGAACTTTATCTCATTGAAATCAACCCTCGGTTCCCGGCCTGGATATACTTTGCCGTAGGAGTAGGGGTCAATCTTCCAGAAAGACTCCTGGCCGCAGCCCTAGGGGAAGAGCCCGAGAGAGACTGGAACTATCCTGCTGGCAAACTCTACATCCGTTTCACCGACGATTTGGTCACCGACCTTGAGGTCTTTCAGTACATGGTGACCCGAGGAGAAAGATGAAGAAAAAAGCCTACCAAAAACCCGCCATCACCAAGCTCCAGGTCGGGTTTTTACGCGACAAGAGCAGCACCCTCTCCAGTTTGGTGCGCAAGGAAATAGACGGAGTTCCGGTAAAGGACCTCCTGCGCCGCTATGGTTCGCCTCTTTTTGTCTTTTCCGAAAAAAGACTGCGAGAACAAATACGCTATGCCCGCCGGATCTTTGAAAGCCAGTATCCTCGGGTGGAATTCAGCTGGTCTTACAAAACCAACTATCTGGATGCCATCTGCCGCATCTTTCATCAGGAAGGGGCCACGGCGGAAGTGGTCTCGGATTTTGAATACGAAAAGGCTCGACGCCTGGGAGTACCGGGAGAGAAGATCATTTTCAACGGCCCTTACAAGCCCAAAAACATCCTGCGCCGGGCGGTAGAAGAAGGCGCCCGCATTAATGCGGATTCTCTAGACGAGATCCTGGACCTGGAAGAAATCGCCTCGGAACAGGGGCGTAAACTCTCCATAGGCCTGCGGATCAATATGGATACGGGAATTTATCCTCGCTGGGATCGGTTCGGCTTCAATCTAGAAAGTGGAGAGGTCCTGCAGGTGGCCCAAAGAATTGCTGCGGGAGGGAAACTAGAAGTGGTGGGGCTCCACTGCCACCAAGGGACCTTTATCCTCGAGCCGGAGGCTTACGCTAGGGCTACGGAAAAGCTTTTGACCTTGGCCCGGCAACTGGAAGAAAAATTTGGCTGGAACATAGAATATCTCGACCTGGGTGGGGGCTTCCCTTCCCGCAATCGCCTAAAGGGAGTCTATCTTCCTCCAGAGGTGGCCGTCCCCCCTTTGGCAGACTATGCTGAACGCATAGGGCGGGTCCTTCTTTCCCGTCTCCAACCGGGCGAGTACCCCCTGCTTATTTTAGAGTCCGGTCGGGCCCTGGTAGATGAAGCCGGGTTCCTCTTGACCACCGTGCGGGCTATAAAGCGTCTGCCCACCGGTCAGCGGGCCTACGTACTGGATGCCGGGGTAAATCTCCTTTTTACGGCCTTCTGGTACAGCCTCAAAGTAGAGCTAGGGGACGAAATTCTGGGGCCGCCGGAACCCTGCGTGCTTTACGGCCCCCTCTGCATGAATATCGATGTGGTAGAGGAATCAATCCTCCTTCCCCCTCTACCCCGGGAAACCCCTCTAGTGATTTCTCCGGTGGGCGCTTACAACATAACCCAATGGATGCAGTTTATTACCTACCGTCCCCCGGTAGTCCTTATCACCGAAGAAGGGCATCCAGAAATTATCCGGAAAGCCGAAACCCTGGAAGACATTGTGCGTCTAGAAAACCTCCCTGAACATCTCCGATGAGAGACTTCCGTCACATTCCCCGATCGATCCTCAACAGCTATGCCGGGGTCCTCTTTCTCTCTCATCCCGGAGCCGGACTGTTAATCCTTCTCCTTACTTTAATCTATCCCAATCTAGGGTTTTCAGCCCTGGCGTGCGCGCTGGCCGCTTACGGCTTTGCCCGAATACTGGGTCTAAAAGAAGAATTTCTGCGATTGGATTTCTATATTTACAATCCTCTCTTGGTAGGACTTTCTATCGGATATTATTTCAAATTATGTTTGCTTAGTCTTGTTTTTCTCGTCTTAATGGGTATTTTCACCTTTGTGCTCACTTACACCCTCTACAGCCTCTTTTCTTATTATTTGCGACTGCCCATCCTCAGCTTACCTTTTGTCCTGGGAAGTCTTCTGGCTGCCTTGGCGGCTTATCAGTATTCCGGGCTCTTCGTAGAAGGTCTTTATCCTCGGATCTCTCTGCCTGCTCCAGCCTTTCCGCCCCCCCTTATGGGATTTTTTCGGGCCCTAGGAGCCATTTTCTTTTTGCCCTATCCTTTGATAGGTTTGGCCCTCTTCCTCATGCTTCTTTCCTTTTCTCCCATCCTCTCCCTGTTGGCCTTTTTAGGGTATTTTTCCGGTACGGCGTTGGCCATTTTCTTTACCGGATCAGCCTCTCAGGCCTTTGCAGACCCTGGTCATTTTAATTTTATTCTGGTGGCCCTGGCCCTCGGGGGAGTCTTTCTTTTGCCCTCTCGCCGAAGCTATCTTCTGGCCCTCCTGGGCTCGGCGGTAGCTTTTCCCCTTACGGCCGCCTCACAGGTCTTCTGGAGAAAGTTCGGTCTGCCGGCCTTTGCCCTGCCTTTTAACCTCACCACCGTTCTTTTTCTTTATACCTTGAGGCTTTCTGGATCCCGGGATCTGGTCTCCTATTACCGCGGAACTCCGGAAAAGACCTTGGACTATCACCTCAGTCTGGGAAAAAGATTCCCCACAGGAGTTTGGGATCTCGAACTTCCGGTAAGTGGCCGGTGGACGGTTTGGCAAGGTCCGGAGGGGCAGTTTACCCACAAGGGCCCCTGGCGCCAGGCCTTGGATCTGGCTATCACCGATGAAAGGGGTCGCACCTATCGAGGGGAGGGGATGGTCCTAGAAGATTATTATGCCTATCGTAAGCCCATATTCTCCCCGATTACGGGACGGGTGATAACCCTGGTGGATGGCCTTCCAGATGAGCCTCCGGGATCGGCCAACACCGATCAGCCCTGGGGCAATCACCTGATACTTTATGATCCTCGAGGTTTTTATGTGGTGTTGGCCCACTTCAGCCCCGGAACCTTCCGCGTAAAAGAAGGAGACTGGGTAGTTAAAGGGGCTCTTTTGGGGCTTTGCGGAAGTTCGGGCTACGCCCCCGAGCCCCACCTGCATCTTCATGTCCAGCTACAACCGGAAATAGGGGCCCAGAGCCTACCCTTCGTCTTCCGCGCTTATCTTTCGGACGGGAAGTTTCGGGACTTTTCTCTTCCGAAGGAGGGAGAAACCCTGGAGGGCCTCCCTCCGGACAAGCGTATCCGACACACCATGAATTTTCTTTTGGGAGAAAAGCTGATCTATGAGCTTCTGGGAGACAACCAACGGCTAGATGAAGTGGAAATTCGGGTAGAAATGGCCCCGGACGGCACTTTCTACCTTACAGATGGACGGGCCAGGCTTTACTTCGCCCTGAAAACCGGGGCCTTCTATTTCCTGAATTTTGAAGGCTCTCGAAAATCCCCCCTCTACTATTTTTTAATGGCCGCCCCCAAAATCCCTCTGGGGTTGCGCCCGGGGCTTTCCTGGGAGGACCGTCTTCCTCTGGAGATCTTCTTCCCCGCCTGGCGCAAAAATTTAGAACTTTTTCTGCTTTCCCTGTGGCCCCAAAGATGGCGCCCCATTCTTCGTTACCAAGCCCTTTCTCGTCTTGACTTCGAAGGACATCTCCGGTGTAATGAAAAAACAATTTATACTCGGGTGCGATTGGCTGAGGATCGGGGGTTTGAAAAGATAGAAATGCGCCTTTCCCAAGGTTATCTTTGTATAAGGAGGTTAGGCTATGAAAAGGGGGTTTAAATTCTGGATAATAGTAGGGCTTTTCTGTCTTTTTACTGCAGAGGTCCAGGCGGAGGGCCTGAAGAAATATTTAGCTCTTTACGGCACTTATCTCAATTATGGCAACTCGGCTATTAAGGAAGACGGTTATGCAATAACGGTTTATGGCAGTATAGGAGACGGGAAAAAGCAAGGGCTAGAGGCGGCCCTTTCTCAATTACATCTCAATTACGAGTCTCCATATTCCGACTTGGATCAAACAGATTACACCTTGGTCTATACCTATACTGCGGGGCTTCATCCTAATCTTTCCTTACGTCTGGGAGGCCACTATATCTCTAGCGACGATAAACTTACCGACGAGGGCTGGATTCTTCTGGGAGACCTCACCTATTTTGTACCTTATCGCTGGAATATAGGGCTAGAAGTGGACTACTCCAATTATGATCAATGGGTAAATCTAGAGGTCTTTCAATTTTCCCCTCATGCGGGCTACTTCCGCCGCCTGGGAGCGGACAGTCTATACCTAGAAACCCGGGCCTATTACATTCATGTGGATGAAAGCAAAAGCATAGGCCTCTCTTTAAAGAATTACTATTCCCTTGAACTTTCGGCCACCTGGACCCGAGGGCCTGTGAGTTTTAAGATCTTGGGATGGGCGGGGCAGCAGGTGTTCGCCGTAAAAACCGGGGGATTCGTGGTCTATAATCTCACCGAAAAATATCGGGGGGGAGCGGGAGCCGAGCTCACCTATCGTTGGGAAAATAAGTACCTGCTCGGATTACAGACGCACTGGAACACCTATGAAGAAATTTCTACGGGAAAGAACGTAAATCAGACAGTGGTTACCGCCTCTGTGGGGTTCAACTTCTGAGATGCGAAAAATCACCCTTTTCCTCTGGCTGGGGATAGTTTTTAGCGGCACGACCTGGGGTCTTTCTTATGAAACGGTCCGTCAGGCCTATTACGACTCCTACCGATATGAAAGAGAAGGAAGGTTCAGCGAGGCCATCCGGGCCTTACAAGTCGTATTTCGAGCTTATCCCCAGGATTATACGGTAAATTTGAGGCTGGGCTGGCTTTTTTATCGGGCCGGGCGCTATCGCGAAGCCATCAAACATTACGAAAGAGCCCTTTCGGCCCAACCGGAGGCTGTAGAGCCTCTTTTAGGATTGAGTTTGCCTTATTTAGCCCAAAGAGATTGGTCTCAAGTGGAAAAACTCATGTATCGGGTCCTCAAAATCGACCCCTTCAATTATTATGGCCGTTTACGCTTAAGCTTCGCCTTAAGGCAACAGGGGAAGTATGCCCAAGCGGAGGCTGTGTGCCGGAAGATGTTGGCTCTTTATCCTACCGATATAAATTTCCTGGCCGAATTGGCCCTAAATCTCTACTACTTGGGGAAAAAAGAAGAGGCTCGAAGGGCCTTTAGAGATTTATCTATCTTGGCTCCCCAAAATCCCTTGCTTAAAAAGTACTTCCCAGACCAAAGATAATCTCCTTGACTTTGATCAAGGTCGTCTCCGGAGTCCGGATTTATTCTAGAAATGAAGGTCAAAAAATCCAAAAAAGGAGGTCAGCCATGGCTCGCTTGGTGGTCAACCAAGAAGAATGTATCGGTTGCGGAACCTGTGTGGAGATATGCCCGGAAGTCTTCGAACTGGACGAAAATGAAAAGTCCTATGTCAAGAATCAGGAAGGATGCCAGTCCTGTGACTGTCAGGAGGCCATTGACAGTTGTCCGGTAGGAGCCATCTCCTGGGAAGAAGAGTCTTGACGAGCCCCTTTTCGGTTAGCTAGCATAGTTAGCGTGGAGAGATTTAAAGATCCCTCCTTTGAGATTTTTTTCACAATCCTTGACAACCCCCTCAAATCCCAATAAAAGGAGAGGCCTATGGACAAGGAACTTGTGAAACAGTATGCGGAAAGGCATCCGGAGATTCGGGAACTTTTTGAGCGGCATCAGGCCTTGGAGCGGGAGCTCGACGAGCTGGTGCGCAAGGCCTACCTCACTGCGGAAGAGGAAGTGCGCAAGAAGCAGATTCAGAAGGAAAAGCTGGCTCTTAAAGACCGGATTTACGAATTAATAAAACGCGAAGGGGGTTAAGCAGTGGGCAAAGAGATGACCGGGGCGCAGATGATCGTGGAGGCCCTGAAACGCGAAGGGGTAGAGGTGATCTTTGGTTATCCCGGAGGGGCGGTGATCGATATCTACGATGAGCTCTACCGCACCCCGGAGATCAAGCACGTCCTGGTCCGCCACGAACAGGGTGCGGCGCATGCCGCCGATGGCTACGCCCGTTCCACCGGGAAAGTGGGGGTGTGCCTGGTGACCTCCGGCCCCGGGGCCACCAACACCGTAACCGGCATCGCCACGGCCTATATGGACTCCATCCCGGTGGTCATCCTCACCGGTCAGGTGCCTACCAAGCTTATCGGAAACGACGCCTTTCAAGAGGTGGATATCACCGGAATCACCCGTCCCTGCACCAAGCATAATTTTCTAGTCAAGCGCACCGAGGACCTTCCCCGTATCTTGCGGGCGGCCTTTCACATCGCCCGCACCGGGCGCCCCGGTCCGGTCCTGGTGGACCTTCCTAAGGATGTCCAGCAGGGCAAAGCGGAGTTCTACTGGCCGGAGGAGATCCGGCTCCGAAGCTACCAGCCGGTCTATGACCCTCATCCCCGTCAGGTGGAAAAGGCTTACCGGCTGCTTGAAAGTTGTACCCGACCGGTGGTCCTGGTAGGAGGGGGGGTAATCTCCTCCGGGGCCCACGAAGAGGTGCGGGAGCTAGCCGAACGCCTCCACCTTCCGGTGACCATGACCCTTATGGGGCTTGGGGGTTTTCCGGGAAGTCATCCCCAGTCCCTAGGAATGCTCGGCATGCACGGTACCTACTACGCCAACATGGCCGTGGCCAACAGCGACCTCATCCTGGCCGTGGGAGCCCGTTTTGACGATCGGGTCACCGGTAAGGTGGACGCCTTTGCCCCTATGGCCAAGATCATCCATATCGACATCGATCCCACCTCTATCCAGAAAAATGTCCGGGTGGATGTACCCATCGTGGGAGACTGCAAACGGTCTCTAGAAAAACTCCTTGAGATCGTAAAAGAGGTGGCCCGCCCGGAAAAGATCTGGCGCGAACAGTTCAAGGAGTGGTGGGAACAGATCGAGATCTGGAAAAAGCGTTATCCCCTCTCTTACAAACAGGAGGGCGAGTACATCAAACCGCAATTCGTGATCGAAAAGCTCTATGAGCTTACCCGGGACAAGGCCCAGAGCGGGGAGATCATTATCTCCACCGAGGTAGGTCAGAATCAGATGTGGACGGCCCAATTTTACAAATTTGACCGCCCCCGAACCCTCATCACCTCCGGGGGACTGGGGACCATGGGTTTTGGCTTTCCGGCAGCCATCGGGGCCCAGATGGGCCATCCCGGAAAACTGGTGGTAGACATCGCTGGAGACGGCTCCATCCAGATGAACATCCAGGAGATGGCCACAGCTATGGAGCAGGGCCTTCCGGTTAAGGTAATCATCCTCAACAACGGCTATCTGGGCATGGTCCGCCAGTGGCAGGAACTTTTTTACGAAAGGAGATATTCGGCGGTCAAATTCCAGGTCATCCCCGACTTCGTGAAATTGGCCGAGGCTTACGGGGCCCTGGGTCTGCGGGCCACCCGGCCGGAAGAGGTGGAACCCGTTTTAAAACAGGCCTTGGAAAGCGACCGTCTCACCCTGGTGGATATCCATATTGCCCCTGAGGAAGGGGTCTTCCCCATGGTGCCCGCCGGAAGGGCTACCACGGAAATGATTTTGGTTTAGGAGGCGGCGATGTCTGAGAGAAAACACACCCTTTCGGTGCTGGTGGAAAATACTCCCGGGGCTCTGGCGCGTATCGCCGGCCTTTTCAGTGGGCGCGGCTTCAATATCGACAGCCTCTGCGTGGCCGAGACCCTGGATCCCACCCTCTCCCATCTCACCCTGGTGACCACCGGGGACGACCTCATTATTGAACAGATCATCAAGCAGCTGCGCCGGCTAGTCGATGTCTACAAAGTGGTGGACGTCACCGAGGAGGGGGAATTCGTGGAGCGGGAGATGGCCCTTATCAAGGTGCGGGCCGAAAAGGAGACCCGGGCTGAAGTGCTCCGTATGTGCGATATCTTCCGGTGCAAGGTGGTAGATGTGAGTCCTCGTACTTACACCATCGAGGTTACCGGACCTCAGAGCAAACTCCAGGCGGTCATCGAGCTCCTCAAACCCATCGGCATCAAAGAAATCGTACGCACCGGCGTAATCGCTATGCGCCGGGAAAAGAAAAACCCTTAAATCCAGGGGCTCCTCCTCTTGCAAACTTCCACCAAGAGGTTATAGGTCTCTAGTCGATTCCAACGGGAGGGCCCCTGATGCGCAAACTGAATCCCGAAGTCCTGGAACTTTCGGCCGAGGAACGGCAATGGTTTGAGGAGGCCTTTCGGCGTTGTGCCCGGCGGGTGTTACTGGCCACCACCCTGGCTGGCTCCGGACACCCGGGAGGCTCCCTTTCGACCCTGCCTTCTCTTCTCATGGTCTATGCCCTGGCCCGGGTGAATCCGGAGAATCCGCGGGATCCGGAGCGCGACCGGGTAGTGATAAGCCACGGGCATATCAGCCCCGGGGTCTACAGTGTGCTGGCCGAATACGGGTTTTTCCCTGAGGAACCCTTTCTTCTGGAATTCCGGCGGGCGGGCTCGGCCTTTGCCGGACACGTGGAGCAAGCCGTTCCCGGAGTGGAATGGAACACCGGAAACCTAGGGCAGGGGCTTTCTGCGGCCTGCGGCATGGCCCGGGCCGCCAAGCTCAAGGGGAAAGCCTTTCGGGTCTTCTGCCTCATGGGCGATGGCGAGCAACAGAAGGGTCAGGTGATTGAAGCCCGACGTTGGGCCGTAAAGTTCGGGCTTAACAATCTCTGTGTGATCGTAGATGTGAACGGTCTCCAGATCGGCGGAGACACCTATCAGGTCATGCCCCAGGATCTGGCCGCGGAGATCGAGGCCACCGGCTGGAATGTGCTCGAGGTCAACGGTCACGATTTCGAGGCCCTCTATCGGTCCCTGCGGAATTTTCTCACGGGGGAGGTCCCCCGGTCGGATCGGCCCACGGCCATCTTGGCCCGCACGGTCATGGGGCACGGGGTCTCCTTCATGGAGAACGACGCCCGCTGGCACGGCATGCCTCTTCCGCCGGACCTCTGTCGTCAAGCCCTGGCAGAACTGGGGTTTGACCCCGAGGAACTGGATCAGTGGCAGGAAAGGCGGAAAAATCACCCGGTCTCCTTTCCTCATCAATCTCACGATCCGGAGCCGGTGGAAATCGATCCCGGAGAACCCCTTCTCTACGGGCCGGAGGTTAAGACCGACTGCCGCTCGGCCTACGGTAAGGCCCTTCTTTCTCTGGCCGAAAGGAACAACCTCCCCGGTCGTCCTCCAAAGATCTTAGGGCTCACCTGTGATCTTGAGGGCTCGGTCAAAATGACCGCCTTCCGGAAACATTCTCCGGCGGCCTTTCACGAATCCGGCATCCAAGAGCATCACACCGCGGCGGTCTCCGGGGCCCTTTCCCGGGAGGGCTTTCTAGTCTTCTTTTCTACCTTCGGGGTCTTCGCCGTGGACGAAGTCTACAACCAGTTGCGTCTTAACGTCCTCAACCGCACGGCCCTCAAGATCGTGAGCACCCATCTGGGAGCGGATGTAGGGGAGGACGGTCCCACCCACCAATGTGTGGATTATCTGGGGCTTCTTTTGAGTCTCAAGGATTTTGAAATCTATCTTCCGGCAGATCCCAACCAAACCGATCGGATCGTCCGTTTCGCGGCTACCCGTCCGGGAAATGTCTTTGTGGGCATGGGGCGTTCCAAGGTTCCGGTGATCCTGGACGAAGAGGGGCGCCCCTTTTTCGGCCCCGATTACCGTTTTGAACCCGGTCAGGGCGACTGGATTCGCCAGGGAGAACACGGGACCTTTGTGACTTACGGGACCATGGTCTCCCGATGTCTGGCCGCCCGGGAGATCCTTTCCCAGAGAGGTCTTTCGGTAGGGGTCCTCAACCTGGCCTCGGTCAGACCCTTCCCGCGCGAAGATCTCTTGCGGGCCGCGGAGATCGGGCCCATCCTAATAGCCGAGGATCACCTGGTGGAGACCGGTCTTGGGGCCCGATGTGCTCAGGAGTTGGCCTTGGCGGGAAAGGCGGTCCGCTTGCGCCTCCGGGGTTGGGAAGAATATCCCTCTTCGGGAAAACCCGATGAACTTTTCGCCCGGGCCGGATTGGACCCGGAAAGCCTAGCCCGAGAAATGGAGGCTTTGATACGGAGCGCGTGATCCAGAAGAGCCCGGAAGAAGACCAGAACCTTCCCTTAACCGCCCATCTGGTTGAACTCCGGGAGAGGCTTCTAAAGAGCCTGGTGGCCTGGATGGCGGCCTCGGCCCTTTCCTATTGGAAGCTTGAACCTCTTTTGCGCTTTCTTCTTAAGCCCCTCCGGGCCGCTCTTCCTCCCGAAGGCAAGATCATGTTCATCGCTTATCAGGAGGCCTTTTTTACCTATCTCAAGATCGCGCTGGTCTTCGGGGCCCTCTGGGCCAGCCCTTATATCCTCTATCAGGCTTGGGCCTTCGTGGCCCCAGGGCTTTACCCCCACGAAAAACGCTTCGCCCGCCCCTTGATCCTGGCCTCCTGTGTGGCCTTTCTGGGAGGGGCCGCCTTTGCCTATTTTCTGGTCTTTCCCCGGGCCTTTCCCTTCCTGGCCCGTTTCGGGGGGGAGCTCCTGGAGTTTAAACCGGTGTTCCGGGACTATGTAAGTTTTGCTTTGAGGATGCTCGTGGTCTTCGGGCTCTGTTTTGAAGTCCCGGTGGCCCTAGCCGTGGCCGGAAAACTCGGGGTGGTAAAGGCCCGGACCCTATCTCGGGCCAGACCCTACGCCATCGTAGGGGCCTTTGTGGTGGCCGCCATCCTTACCCCCACCCCGGATGTGGTCAACCAGCTCTTCCTGGCCCTGCCCCTGGTCTTCCTTTACGAGGCCAGCATCCTTGTGGTATGGTTATTGGAGCCCAGAGCGTAAAGGAGGTCGCCATGTTTGGACTCGGCACGCAGGAACTCCTAATCATTCTTTTCATCGCCTTTCTTCTCTTCGGGGCTAAGCGCCTTCCCGAGATCGGGGCCGGCCTAGGCAAGGGCATTCGTTCCTTCAAGCAGGCCTTGCATGAGGCCGATGTAAAGGAAACCGTAGAAAAACTGGAAACCCCTCAAGAGGAGACTCGGGCGCAGAGCGCCTGATGCGGGCCTTTGTGCTCTGTGCCGGACGTGGCGAGCGCCTGCGCCCCCTTACGGATCACCTTCCCAAACCCCTCTTGCACCTGAAAGGCCGTCCTTTTCTGGAGATCACCCTAGCGCGCCTCCTTGAGGAAGGGTTCACTACTGTAGGACTCAATACCTGGCATCTCCGAAACGAAATCCTAGCCTTTGCCGAGGGATTTTCGGCCACTCATCCGGAAATCACCCTGGAAGTCTTTGAGGAACCTGAACTCTTGGGGACCTGCGGGGCCCTGCGCTATGCCGCCGCCTTTTTTACCGAACCCACTTTAGTTATAAACGGCGACATCCTCACCAACTTTCCCCTGCGGGTGGTCTACGAGGCCTTCTTGCGCCGCGGGGGCCCTTGCCTTATGTTCTGTCACCGCCGGCCAGGGTTGAACCGGATAAGAATCCAGGAGGAAAGGGTGGTAGGTTTTGGAGAGGATCACCCGGAGGGTTTTGCCTATACCGGCATCCAGGTGGTCTCCCCAGAATGGGTTGCTGCGCTCCCGGAAGAAAGGGACTTAGTGCCGGCCTACCAAAAACTCATCCAGAAAGGGCTTCTCCCTCAGGCGCTAGTGGCCACAGGTTTTTACTGGCGAGACCTCGGTACCCCGGAAAGTTTCCGGGAATTGCTCTCGGAGATCCGGAAAGGAAAACACCCCTTCCTATGAATTTAGAAGCCCTTCGGGAAAGGCTCCGTTCCTGGTGGGGGCTTGTCGTCCAGAGGATCGAGCCTCTGCCCGGGGACGGCTCCGCGAGGACCTTTTTGCGCCTCCATCTTCAAGACCGCGAAAGCCTCATCCTCATCCTTCCTCAGCCTGGAGACTTTGGCCTCCGCGAGGCCCGGAGCTATTTTCTTCTAGGGCGCTTCCTCTGGAGCCACGGAATCCCGGTCCCGGAAATTTTGGCCTATCAAGAGCCAGAAGGGGTCCTCCTGGTGGAAGACCTGGGAAAGGTGCGCCTCTGGGAACACCCGGAAAGAAACCACTTTTATCCGCAGGCCCTAGAGATCCTGGTTGCTTTGCAGGAGCTGGCCCCTTGGTTCCCCAAGGAGGCGATCCTCGAAACCCCCTTTTACGATGCCCGACTTATTTGGGAAAGAGAGATCCTCTACTTTGAGACCTGGTATCTTCAGAGATATCGAGGCCGCAGGTGGCTTCCGGAAGAGAGGGCCCGCTGGCAAGCCTTCCTTAATGAGGCCCTTTTTCATTTCACCGATACCGTGGTTCTTCACCGGGACTTTCAGTCCCGCAACCTTATGATCAAAGGGGGACGGCTTTATCTAATCGACTTTCAGGCTGCCCGCCTCGGCCCTCCTTCCTACGATCTGGCCTCTCTCCTTTACGACCCTTATGTAGAAGACCTTCCCCGGAAAAGGCTTCTCGAGATATATCTCCGACTAAGCGGCCGCGACCGAGAGACCCTTTTTTCGGAAATGCACTACACGCGCGTCTTTCGACTCCTGCAGGCCTTGGGAGCCTTTGTAAAACTCAGCTGCTCCGGGAAACCGGGCTTTAAAGAATATATTCCTCGGGCGGAAAAAAGGCTCTGGAAAGTCCTCTCCGAGGACCTGAAAGAAACCCTCCCTTAGGATAGCCTAAAAACACAAAAGGGGGGACCATTCCCCCCTCAAAATAAAAAGCACGAAAAATGGCAGGGTTTAGTCCTTCTGTTCTACCGGCTGGCCTTTTCCAGGGATACCGAACATTACCGTAGAGCCGGTGGAGAAGTACTCCAGCTTTCCTTCTCTTACCAGCTCGTTGGCCGCATTTTTGATCTCCCGGGGAGAGGCCTCAGGAATGGCCCGCTGAAGGTCCTTGAGATAAATCTTGGATTTGGCCCCGGACTTCTTTTCCATAAATTCCATAATCTTCTTTTTGAGTTCCTCTTTATCCATAGCCATCTCGTAGTCCCTCCTTTCTCAAAATTGGGGAGGGGCTGAGCCCCTCCCCTTTTCTCCTTACATGGGCTCCACGTGGCTGGTGAACTTAAAGTGGAGCGAGGTGCGATAGGTGTCGTAGGCCAGACGGTAGTCGTCAATGCTCTTTTCGGTGAAGGGAATCTCGCAGAGTTCAAAGAAGCGCTCCCAGCCAATCCGTTCGGCCCACTCACCCAGCCGCTCGTACTTCCGGGCGTGCTGCGCATAGGTCTCCAGGATCTTCTTGACCCACTTCACGGTAGTGGGCCAGCGCGGAGGCTCATTGGGGATGTAGGGGATCACCAGCTTGGAGAACTTGGGCGGGGAGATCCGGTTGGAGATCTTTCCGCCCACCAGGATGGCGATCCCGTCGCCCTCACCATCGGCCAGGGGCATGGCCGGGCACATAGTATAGCAGTTCCCGCAGAACATGCAGCGGTCCACATTGACCCGCACCGTCTTCTTCTTCTTGCCTTCGATCTCCACCGTGGCGGGCTTAATAGCCCCCAAGGGACAGGCCGCCACCACCAAAGGAATCTCGCACACATGCTCCAGACGATCGTCTTCTACTAGCGGGGGCTTCCGGTGAATGCCCAGGATGGCGATGTCCGAACAGTGCACCGCCCCGCACATGTTCAGACAGCAGGCCAGAGCGATCCGCACCTGAGCCGGAAGCTTGTGGCTTCCGAAGTAGTCGAAAAGCTCGTCCATCACCGCCTTGACCACCCCGGAGGCGTCAATGGCCGGAGTATGGCAGTGCACCCAACCCTGGGTGTGCACGATGTTGGTTACCGAAGCCCCGGTGCCACCCACCGGGAACTTATAAGAACCGTTGGGGAACTTCCGGCCCTTGAGGTCGTCCAGAAGGGCCCGGAGCTTTTCCTCATCGGTTACGTGGAACTCGATGTTGTTTCGGGTGGTCCAGCGTACATAACCGTCACAGTACTTGTCCGCGATCTCGCAGACCTCCCGCACCAGATCCGTGGTGATAAGTCGGGCACAGCCCACGCGCACCGCATAGACCACATCCCCGGTCTCGCTGGTGTATTTGATAACCCCGGGCTGGACAATCTCGTGGCTTTTCCACTTCCCGTAGTTCTTCTTAATTACCGGAGGGAAGAACTGGGCATAGTGCGGGGGACCAATATCCGTAATCCGGTTTTCCATGGGCTTCTGGGGGTTAAAAAGCTTTTCCGCAAGCTCCGGATCGTAAGGCTTGCTGTAAATCTCATCCAGCTGCGTGTTTTGAATTTCCTCATAAATCTTATCAGACATCTCCAACCTCCTTCATTCTAATTTTTTAAAACTTGCTAGACACCCGCTTAGGCCGGGTGACGCTTACGGAACTCGGCCACATCGCGCTGCCAGCCGCCTTCCACCTCTTCTTCCTTCCAGAAGACATAAGGGTTGGAGCGCGGCTCACGGACGTGCTGCGGAATGGGCTTAAGCCCCAGGACATCCACGATAAAGCGGTTGAGCCCCACCCGCTGGATGAGCTCGCCCAGACGCTCCCGGTTCTTACCATTTTCCATCCAGAAATCCCAGGTCTTCTCGATGAGCTCCTTGAGATTGTCGTAAGGAGGCTCAAGCCGCATGAAAGGCACAATCACTGTGGAAAGCTGAGCCCCCTCCAGAATTGGAGCCTTAGCCCCCATAAGAATGGTAGCCCCGGTATCCGTCCCCGGACGCAGGGCCTCGGGCATTACGTTGATGCAGTGCATGCAGCGGTTGCACTCCTTGTTATTGATGTAAAGCTTCTTTTCCTTCTCGTCCCAGTACATGCACTGGGTGGGACAGAGGTCGATGACCTCCTTCTGAATGTCAAAGGGACCCCAGTCGCGATCGGAGTGGGCCCCGGCATTGGGCTTAAGTTCTCCACCCACATAGGCCCTTACGGCCTCCTGATCAATGCGGATGTCGTCGATCCAGGTCCCGATGATGGAAAGGTCGGCCCGGGCGATGGCCGCCACACAGTCGTTGGGACAACCGGAGATCTTGAACTTGAACTTGTAAGGAAAGGCCGGCCGGTGCAGCTCGTCCTGATAAGTCATGGTGAGATCGTAGGTCAGGGCCTGGGTATCGATACAGCTCCACTCACAGCGGGCCTTCCCCACGCAGCAAGAAGGCGTCCGCAGGTTGGATCCGGACCCTCCCAGGTCCATGTTCATCTGATGGGTAAGATCGTAGAAGATGGGCTCCAGTTGCTCGGTCACCGTACCGAGAAGAACCAGGTCCCCCGTGGAACCGTGGGTGTTAAGCATCCCGCTTCCCCGATGATCCCACATGTCGCAAAGCTTGCGCAGGGCCGAGGAATGGTACCACTTAGAGGCCGGCTGATTCACACGAATGGTGTGAAAGGCCCAGATAGCCGGAAATTTGTCCTGCTGGTCGGAATAGCGTCCGATCACTCCTCCGCCATAGCCGAAAACCCCCACGATACCGCCGTGCTTCCAGTGGGTCTCCTTGTGCTTGTAGGAGAGCTCGAGCTGGCCCATCAGGTCAAAGCAGGCCTGTTTCTGGTGCTTCTCCGCATAGCTATAAATGTCATCTACGAAACTCGGCCACGGACCACTCTTTAATTCATCCACCATAGGTGTGTCATGTTTCTTAATGTCGGCCATCATTCCCTCCTTCCTATGAACAGATTTTTTAACACTTCTAGGGTAGCTTGAGGCTATCGATTATCCCCTCAAATGTCAAGGAAAATTTTGGGAGGTTAGAGGGCATTAAAGGAAAAAAACCTATTAAAGGATAGCCTTCCCTTAATTATTGGCCTCGTGAAAGCCGGAAGAAGAGATCTTAATCCCGCGCTTTAAAAAAACCTCTAAAGCCTCTTGACTTCGATGATCTAAAGCATAGGCTACCCCACCTCCTGCAAGAAGGGCCAACCCGAAAAAGGGCCCCATAGCTCGGAGACTCTCTGGAAAGGGACGGAGAGAGGCCTCCTGTTGCCCCAGAATCTGGGGGACGGCCAGGGCCCAAAGCGGACGACCGGCCATAAGAAGGAGATAAAAAAGGGGACGCTCAAGGAGCCTCTCCTCTAGAAGAAGAACCCTTACGGATTCTCCCCTATGATTGTAGATGACGCCTCCTTCAGTTTGGGAAAGAAGGGCTGGAGAGACGCGTTTGACTTCGGAGAGGGCATAAAAAGGAATAGCCCAGAGATTCTGCCCTACCCTCAGGAGAAGCACGCGGTTAACCGCTGCCGAAAGGGGTAAATGTAGAATTACCTGCGTCCCCTGTCCCCTTTCGGAGACCAACTCTACAAAGCCCCGCAGGGCTTCCACCTTCTTCTTAACGATGTCCAGTCCGAAACCCCGTCCGGAAAGGGCGTCGGCCTCCCCTTTGGTGGAAAATCCGGGCTGAAAGAGGACTTCTTCCAAACGCTCCCAAGAAAGGCCCTTCTCCCGGGCCCGGCTTTCTACTTCTTCCCAGGCTATACCTCGTCCGTCATCGGCCACCACAATCTTGAGCCAGCCCTCCTCGCTTTCAAAGGCTACCCGCAGGCGCCCTTTACGGGATTTTCCCACGGCCTCCCTTTCTTGCGGCGTCTCCAGGCCGTGGTCAAAGGCGTTTCGCAGAAGATGCACCAGGACCGGCCAGATTTCCTGCAAAAGCACCCGATCCACCCGGAGATCGTGTCCTTCAAAGAGAAGTTCGGCCTCTTTTCCGGTAGATTTCACCAGGTCCCGAAAGAGTCTTTCCACCCGAGGGGAAAGAATATCTACCGGAACCAGCTTGAGCCCCCTTACTTCCTCCTCGAGGCTTCGGGAAACGGACGAAAAACCCAAAAGGGCATCTTCCATCTGCAGACGCAAATCCCGGGGGAGATAATCCTGGGCCTCTTGGAGGACCTCCTGCAGGCGATACCCCACCATGCGCAGCTCATCCACCAAAGAAGAAACCCGAGAGACCCTCTCAACCTCTACCCGCAAGAGTGGTTCCGGAAGACGTTCCTCTAACCGGGGCTCTGGAGGGGGCGCCGGTCTTTCCTCCGGGAAAGAAGGTTCCTCCCTCGAGGGCTCCTCCGCCTTTTCTTCCTCCTCGAAAAGGCCCTCCTTAGGGGCATAGCTTTCGGTTACCTGAGAAAGGGCCTCGATCTCTGAAGAGAGTTCCCCTAAAAATTCTTCAATTTCTGAAGGAATTTCCTTTTGAGGGGAGAATTTTTCCAATATTTTACCATATTTTCTAAGCTGTGTTTCTTTTCCTTCTACGGAAAGTTCGGCCTCTTTTTCCAGGACCTCCAGAAACTCCACCCAATCTTCCAGATTGAGGTAGCGGGCCGAGTTCCGGATCCTTTCGAGATCCTCCTTGAGTTTCGGAAGCTGAGAGGGCTCAGGATTTTCCACGAAGAATCTGATAGAAGGGAGCTTTTCTTCTAAAAGTTCCATAAAGGCCCGGTAGAGATCTTCGTCTTCCTTCCGAAGTTCCTCAAGAGCCTTTTGAAGGCTTTCAAAATGGATTTCCTCTTCTCCCGGAAGCTCTCCCCTTTCCTCAAGCTCCAGAAGAAGGGCCTTGATCTTGTCTAAGTGAGAGAAAAGATCTTCCCGGCCCTCCTCTCCGGGCTTTTCCAGTTTTTCTTCTATCTGATGGGCCAGATCCGCAATCACTTGATAGCCCATATAGGCCGAAATGCCTTTGAGGTTGTGGGCGGCCCGCAGGGCCTCCTGCCGAGCGGCCTCTTCCTCTGGAGTCTTTTCCAGTTCCAAAAGGAGCTTCTCCAGTTCGTTGAGATATTGGAAGGCCTCAGCCAGATATTCTTTAAGGTATTCCGACATGGCTCGTCTTCTCTGCTATCCTCGAGCGTCCTTAAAAGATTCCACACTTTCCAGGGCCTCAAAAGAGGCCGGAAGATCGGGGGCGGGGGCCGTCCGGGGATCGCGAATTTTTACCCTGAAAGAAGGAACCTCCTCCAATTCCAGCCTCCGGGTGCCGGAAAAGACTTCTACCTCTAGCGGAAGATCTGCCGACCAGAGGGCCTCTGGAGAAGCCTCTACCGGGTCAAGGACTGGTCCCCGACGCAGGGCCGGAAAGGGGCGAGAGAGGTAAAGTCCTCCGGCCAAAAGAATGGTGGTCGCTCGGGGAAAGTGGACCGGCCAAGGGACTCGTCCCTGAAGCACCCTGGCCAACCCCTCCAGGGCCTCAGGACAGCCATCCAGCACCCAGATCAGGGCCTCTTCGGCCAAGAAGGGGCGATGGGAAAGATACTCTAGGACCTCCCCCATGCCTCCCAGACCACTTAGAATCACGGTCAAACGGCTGGGCCTTTCCTGCGAAGCCCTCTCCAGAGGCCTCTCTTTCCAGAGATATCTCCGAAGGCGTTCCACCTTCACCCGGCTAGCCTCCTTAAGGAGAGAGGCCAAATGTTCCCTTTGTCCGGGACCTTTGAGACAGAAGGCCGCAGCCCCCAGGGCCAAAAGAGAGAGGGCTTCCTCCCCCAGGGTGGAGCTGGTCAAAACCACCGGGGCCGGGCTCTTGACCATGAGATATTTGAAGGCCTTAGAGCCCGAAAGGCCCGGAAGGTGAAGATCGAGTAAAATTACATCCGGGTGATATTCCGCGGCCGCCCAGAGGGCCTCCTCCCCATTGGAAAGCACTTCTAAGAGGTGGAGATCCGGGGAGGTCTCGATAATTTCAGCCAGAGTCCGGGCCGCAAGCGGCGAATCTTCCACCAAGAGCACCGAGAGGGCCCCCTCTCGGCCCTTTTCGCTGTGATAGGTGGCCGCCTCCATAAGGAGGGCCTCAACCGTATATTCCGAAGGTCCAGGATCAACGGGTTGGGGAGAAAATTCCATCTCTCCCTCTTTCCAAGAGAGGAGCTCAAAGACGGCCTCTTTACCCTCTCCTTGAGGGGCCCGGGCCTCTACAATACGCCCTTGATAAAGAGAGATTTGCCCCTCTCCTTGGGGTCCAACAACCCGCAGGACCCCCGTTTGTCCGGAAAGCCCTAAAGCCTGAAGGAGGGCCTCCACCCCCAGGGTCTCAAGCCTGCCCTTTAAGTGCTGAGACATCCCTTTCCCCCCTCTCCGGCCACTTAGAAAGGAGCTGACCCGCGGTCTCCAGAGAGACCTCGGGATATCTTCCACCCTCCGCAAAAAAGATAGGTCCTTCCGGGTAAAGACATATCTTTCGATGGAGGACGATCACTTTCCCTCCCGCAGCCTGCACCTCCGCTACCCCTAGTTTCCCCTTCTCCAAGCGCCCGGAACCCACAATAACCATTACTCTGGGGCCCAGAAGGGTAACCGCCTCCAGAATAAAAGCATCCAGAGCCTCTTCTCCCGAAACATTCCGAGGCCTTTCACTCTTTTTGACTATCAAGCGCCCCTCATGATCTTCTTCCAATTTCAACCATTTATCGGTGCTTGTAAGATAAAGAAACCCTTCCCGAAGAACCTCTCCAGAAACCAAGGCCTTGACCGGAAGGGCACACTCGGCAGCCAGGTATTCGGCAAAGGCCTCCACCAGAGCCTCAGGGAGATCCAGATACCACACCTGAGGGGCCCGGACCTCCTCCACAAAACTCAAAAGACGCAGAAGAAGGGTGTACATCCCCTCTTTGCCCAGCCCGACGATTAAACTTCGAGCGGGACGAGCCTCGGCCAGGGGCCTCTTCTTAAGGCTTTTCCGGGTGATAAAACGAATGGCCGATAGATCCACCGCCGAGACCCGACGGAGCTTGTCCTGGAGCACCTTTTCAAAGGTTCCTCCGGCTTCCCAAAGCCCTCCCGGCTTGGTTAGAAAGTCTAAAGCTCCGTAACGCAAAGCCTCGAAGGCGGTTTTGGAACCCTCCTTGGTAAGGGCACTTACCATCAGGACCGGCATGGGCCTCCTTACCATGAGCTTCTTGAGCAAACTAAGACCGTCCATGGCCGGCATATTCACGTCCAAAGTACAAAGGTCTGGCTCCAGCTTTTCTATAAGGTTCAGGGCCTCCACCCCGTTGGCCGCTTTGCCAACCGGAAGAAAATCCGGGAAGGAAATAATGGCCTTTTCAAGGATCCGACAGATAAGAGGAGAATCATCTATGATCAAAACCTTTTTCATCTTCCATTTTGAATCTTGATTTTTTCCCATTATGCATATTATCCTAGTCCTTGTCAAACTAAGGAGGCTTAAAGATGGGCGCTCTAATTTTAACGCCCGAAAAGGTAACCCGCCTAGAAAAACTTTTGGAAGATTATCTTATTTCCGCAGGGGTAAGTCTGGCCCTCCTCATCGATGAGGCAGGAAACATTCTGGTCTCTCAGGGAAGTAGCCGAGAGGTGGATACCACGGCCTTGGCGGCCCTGGCCGCGGCCAACTTTGGGGCCACCAACCAGATTGCCAAAATCTTAGGAGAGGAGGACTTCTCCATCCTTTACCACAAGGGGAAGAAAGACAATATCCATCTAAGTAAGATCCGGGAGGACCTTATCCTGGTGACGGTCTTTACCGACGAGGTCCCCCTGGGCTTGGTGAGGCTTAAGGTAAGCCAGTTGGCCAAGGAGCTGGAGAAGGTCTAAATGGCCCTTATAGACCTCAAAAAGCGAGAAATTTACTGTAAGATCGTCTACTATGGTCCGGGAAGGTCCGGGAAGACCACCAACCTTCTCTACATTTATAATGCCCTGCCCGACAAGTTCAAAGGTAAGCTCCTGACCATTGAGACCAAGGGAGAAAGAACGCTTTTCTTTGATCTTTTGCCTCTAAGCCTCGGGAAAATCAAAGACCTAGATATTCGCCTCCAACTTTACACCGTGCCCGGCCAGGCCATCTATAAGCCGGCCCGCAAGGTGGTCCTCAAGGGAGCCGATGGTGTAGTTTTTGTGGCTGATAGTCTCCGTATCCGACGGGAAAAAAACAAAGAAAGCCTCCAAGACCTCAAGGAACACCTTATGGAATGGAATATGGATATTCACGAGATTCCGCTGGTCTTTCAATATAACAAACGGGATCTGGGAGAGATGGGTATCCCTATCCTTTCTATTGACGAGCTTCAAGCAGACCTTAACGCCGAGCTTCAGGCCCCTTACTTCGAGGCTATAGCTCCCAAAGGGGTAGGGGTTTTTGAGACCCTAAAAACCATCAGTAAAATGAGTGTAAGGTACATCGCCGAAAAATACCTCAAACAGGGGTAATCTATGGCCGAAAAAGACAAAATAACTGAAGAACTGGAACAAGAGGTGGAAAAGGCCCTAGAGAGCATTTTTAGCGCCGCCAAAAAGACCGAGCTAAAAGAGGAAGAAATTGAAGGTTATTCCCTCTTGGAACCCATAGTAGAAGGAGAGGAGGCCCTCAAAAAAGAATTCGAAGAGCTGATAGGAGAAATCCTCACCATCGAATGGGAAATCATTCCGGAGATTACGGAAAAGGCCTACCAAAAGTGTCAAAAACTGCGTGCGGCTGAACTGGATCGTACCAACCAAAAGCTCCTAGAATTTCTGGAAAAAATCCTGGAAGAAATCCGCTCTCCGGAAAAGATAGAGGCTCTTCATCTGGATCTCCTCAAGAAGACCGGAAGCCTTCTTTATCAGTACAACTTTGAAGGCCTGGCCCAAGAAAAAGTCCTTCATGAGCTCAAAGAATTGGAAAAAACCCTGGAAAAAGAAAAAGAAGAATTGAAACTCGAACTAGAAGTGGAAACCGAAGAAAAACCGCTTCCAGAAATCTCGGAGACTCCGCAAGAGGTCCTTCACGTGGAAGACCATCCCCCTCTTAGTCCGGAGGTCGAACCCATCCCTGAACCTCCTCGACCTTCAGCTCCGCCCCCTAAAAGAAAAGAGATGCCGGAGGATCATCTTCTCCAGCAACTTCTACGCACCTATGAAAGGCTGGTAGCCATAGAGGCCCTCCTAAAACAGGGAGCGCTTAAGGGCTCGCGCAAACTCCTTCTCAAGGCCCAAAAAGAAATTCGGGAAATTCTAGGGGAGAAATATCAGGAAGAACTAGAGCGTCGGGAAAGGGAAATCTTGGCCTTTCTTGAGAAACAGGAAAAAGAAAAGGTCCCGGCCCTGGAAAGGGCCCTTTGGTGCCGGACCCTTTCTCGGGAACTCCTCATTCCTCTTGAGGAGGTGGCTTTTTACGGGGAAATTCAGGATCACTGGCGCAAATCCCTGAGTGAAGGCCTTTTTCCTTTAAAACTTCTTAAAGGGCGGGGGCTTTTCAGCCGTTGGTTCGGAAAGATCCGTCCCAAGCTCCAAGGAGAACTGGCCCAAAAGCCGGAAAAAGAACTCGAGGGGCTTACCTTCAAGACCAACAAACTCCTCACCACCGAGACCAAGCTGGTCCTTCTCTGGAAGGAGGGCCAGGGCTTGGCTCTTCTGGCAAACGATTATAAAATTATTCAAGTAGATCCCAACATAGAATGGTTGCCGGCCAATCCGCCCTTTTTGGGAAGGGCCTTAATGAATGGGACGGAGATTTATATCTTTTCGGTAACGCGCCTATAAATGAACGAGGATCTGCGTAGTTACATTGAGAACCGTCTCAAAGAGGCGGAACTTTACGCCAAGCAGGGTCTGGTGGACGAGGCCCTAGAAGTCTATCGGGATCTGCGTAACCTGGTCTCCGAGGAAGAAAACGGCCTTAAACAGGAGATTCAGAAAAGGATCTTCGAACTGGAGGCCTTTAAGGGGGTGGTCTCGGAAGAAGAAACCCCGCAAGACTCCTTTGAAGAGAGACTCAAAAAGGCCCTCATCCTCAAAGAAGGAGCCTTTTATCAACAGGCCATAAGGCTCCTTGAGGACCTGGCTCAGGAAAATCCTAACCCGGAAGTCTATCGGCATCTGGCAGAGTGTCTTGCGGCCTTGGGACAACACGAAAAGGCGGCCAATTGTCTAAAACAGGCTCTACGGCACTTCCCCTTGAGCCCTGAAAATCGCCTGGAATTCGTGGAACTTCAGAAAAAACTGGCTGAAGAGCTGGAAAAGGCCTATGAATTCGAGCAGGCCTTGCTGGTCTATCAAAAATTGAAGGAAGAACTCCTGGGAGAAGAAAAGGTTCAGGCAGAAGAAAAGATCGCCTTCCTTCAGGAACTGGTCCAGGGAGCGGCCCAACTCAAATTCCTTTTTAAGGAAAAGATCCTTACCCCCTCCATCGGTAAAGAAGCCCTGGAGATTGCCCGGGAGACCGGAAGCAGTGTAGAAAGCGTCCTTATCGAAAAATTCGGGATTTCCAAGGATCTCATCGGTCAGGCCCTTTCGCGCTTCTACAATTGTCCGTTCTGGGAGTTTAAAGAAGACCTTCTTTTGGGAAAGCCCCAGTGTCTGGAGGGTGTAAAAGAAAGTTTTCTGCGACAACTTCTCGTGGCTCCCCTGGCCAAAGATGACGGGCGTCTGGCCCTGGTAATGGCCAATCCCTTCGATCTAGGGGCCATAGAGCAGGCTAAAAAGATCCTCCAGGTCAAAGAATTTGAGATTATGGTGGCTATCCGGGAAGATATCCTGAAGCTGTTAGATTACTACTACGGAAAGCTCGAATACTTCGAGGCCCCGGAGCTAGAAATTCTTCCTGAAGAAGAACCGGTGGAAGAGGAGGAAGAGCTTCCCGAAGACCAGGAAAGCGTTGTGGTCCAGTTTGCCAACTATGTGCTGGAGGAGGCCTACAACCGGGGGGCCTCGGATATCCATATTGAGAGCCTCACCGGAAAACGTGGGGCCCAGATCCGCTTCCGTATCGACGGGGAATGCATCCCCTTTCAGACTGTACCCTACCACATGAAGCGCCCCTTGATCTCCCGTTACAAGATCATGGCCGGTCTGGATATTGCGGAAAAGCGCCTCCCCCAAGACGGAAAGATCAAGTTTCGCACCCGCACCGGCAAGGTCTTTGAGGTCCGGGTGGCCACCATTCCCACCATCGAAAACAATGAGGATGTAGTCATGCGTATCCTGGGCGGGGTCCAGGCCCGAACCCTGGAAGAGATCGGCCTGCGCCCTGAAGTCCTGGAGCAGTTTCGGCGTATCCTGGAGATGCCCTACGGGCTCATCCTGGTCGTAGGGCCTACCGGCTCCGGTAAAACCACTACTCTGCACGCGGCCCTGCATTACATCAATCGGCCCAGCAAGAAGATCTGGACCGCAGAAGACCCGGTGGAAATTGTCCAGGAGGGCCTGCGTCAGGTTCAGGTCCACCACAAGATCGGCCTGACCTTCGCCCGGGTCTTACGGGCCTTTCTGCGGGCCGACCCGGACGTGATCATGATCGGAGAGACCCGAGACGAAGAGACGGCCCACGCCCTTATCGAAGCCTCCCTTACCGGACACCTGGTCTTTTCCACCCTACACACCAATAGCGCCCCGGAGACCGTAACCCGACTCCTGGGTATGGGTATTGACCCTTACAACTTTGCTGACGCCTTACTGGGCATCCTGGCCCAACGCCTGGCCAAGCGTCTTTGTCCGGACTGCAAAGAGCCCTTTACCCCTACCGAAAAGGAGATTGAAGAGCTCATTTTCGAATACGGGAACCATCCCCTCCGGCCTTTAACCGAAGAGGACATCCGTCAGGCCACTCTCTATCGGCCGGTAGGTTGCCACCGTTGCAACCAGACCGGTTACCGAGGACGGGTGGCCATACACGAACTCCTCACCCCCAATGACGAACTGCGGGAACTTATCGTCAAGGCCGCCCCGGTGCACGAAATTCGGGAGGCGGCCCTGCGCAACGGAATGTTCACCCTGAAACAGGACGGGATCCTTAAGGTCCTTACCGGAGAGACGGACCTCAAGCAGGTCCGGGCCGTCTGCGTACGCTAAAAGAGCGTTTCGATTTTTTTCCAGTCCTCAGCCTTTACCCGGAAAAGATAAGGCCCCCGGCGCACAAAAACCACTTTTCCGGAAGGGGCCACCTGCAATTCCTCTTCCCGCAGAGAGGTTTTTACCACCAGGCGAAAGCGTGGAGGGATCTTCTTTGGGGGCACCACCTCCTCCGCGAAAAGAGGAAAGACCTCGCGCAGCCGTTTTTCCACCTCCTTGGCGGCGAGTTTGCGGGTCTCTTTTCCTCTTTGCCAGACAAACCCTTCTTCTTCGCGCTGGAGACGAAAGACCTCCTTCCCTTCCCGGTAAAGGACCAGGGACTCCAGCCCTGAAGGCGCCGGGGAAAGCACGGTAAGGTCCACCCAAGGGTCAAGCTTAGGGGGCTGCGGGGCCTCCTTCCAAATCTCAAAGCGAGCCAGAAGGTTTTCCGGGGAGAGATAGATGACCTCGGAGCCCTCCAGACGGAAAAAGGTGCTTTCCCAGTAAGGTCCGCGTTTGCCGAGCAGAAGGGAAAAAAGTTTTCGTCCTTCCCGTAGGCCTTCGAGATGGAGGGCTGTTTCCGGGGTAAGAGCCACCCGCGCAAAATAATCCCTCCCCTCCATGCGTCTTTCCCCGGAAAGTTCGGCGAGATCCTTAAGGAGGTCCCGGACCAGTCCCTCCTTGGCCGGCCGCGGAAACCCCTTTCCTTCAAGAGGGAGAACCTCCCAGCGTCCGTCTCCAAAGATCAGCCGAAAGCCTTGCCTCCTCTCCTTCCCGAACCAGACCCGTACCTCGTCGGCCCGGGACCAGTCCGGCTGCCCCACCCGCACAAAAACCCTCCCTTTGAGGGCCTCCGGGCGCTCGGCCCGCTGAGCGATCACGTACATGAGGACCAGGAGGAGAAGGAGGCCGGAGAGGAAAAATAGATTTCGCGGACTCATGTCCGGCCTCCCATAGATCTTTCCCGACTCCGACGCCGGTACCAGAAAAAGACCCCTCCCCAAAGGGCCCAGAAAAGGGACGGAACTCCTAAAGAGAAAAGACGCCAGAAGAGCTTCTCCCCGGTCGCCACCTCCCGAATATAGCGCACCGGCCGCAGGCGGGCTCTGAGGGCCAAAAGATCTCCGGAAAGCCCCAGGGCCTCCGAAAGATTGGCCAGGAAGAGGGCGTTGTCGAAGATCTCAATAAGGCCGTCGGCAAACATGGCCCCGGAGCCCACCACTACCAGCTTTCCCGGTTTGGCGACTTCCCCGGACTTTTGCCGGGAAGGATCCCCCTTCCCTTTAGAAGACTTTTTGCCCGGCCAGGGCGGGGCCTTTCCCCCAAAAGGTAGCGGAAACTTCCCTTCGACCAGGGCGGCCAGGAGATACCTCTGACGCTTGGCCGGAGGGCGAAAGTCCTCCTCGGAGAAGGCCCCGAGCTCCACCTTCTCCGTCCAGGCCTTAGGAGAAGAATAAAAGAGGGGGAGGAGTCGGAGTCCTTCCTCTTTCAGACGCGCCCTTTCCACCTTCAAGGGGCTCCCCCAGAGGAAAAGCAGAGCATCCAGACCGTGGGTCACCGGGAGCCGACGATTCATCTGGGAAGAGAGGACCTGGACCTGCATGGGAAAGTTCACCGGAACGTGCACCAGGGCCCGAAAGATTCCCAGTTCCCGTTCCTGGGAGACGGCCATGGTCACCCGCTGCTCGTCGCAGAGGATGGCCTTCTTGAGGACCAAACCATACTCCTCAAGGAGCTTGTTTACGGAAAGGTCTTCCGCAAGGGGGGTGGCCAAGATGCGGCCGTCCGGGGCCGAGTGATAGGAAAAACGGGCCGCCGAGGCCGCAAGAAGCACCGCCCCTCCCCGATGCAGAAAGCGGCCGATCTCAAAGAGCTGCCGGTCATTAAGCTTTCCCGGAGAGAAGATCACCAGAAGACGGGCCTTTTTCGGAAGGGGATTTTCCCGGGTGAGGGGAGTGCCCTTGACCTCAAAGCCCAGCTCTTCAAGGATCCTCCGGGCCGTCTCATAGGTAGGCCTTCCGAAGGCCCCGGGAGGTTCGAAAATGGCGACCACCGGTTTTTCCTTGAGCGTGAGCTTGTAAATGCGGGAGACCAGATCGTACTCCAGGGTGGAAAGGGAGTCCGGAACCACCTGGGGGATGACCTCTTCGGGCTGGTCGAGATAGGAAAGAGCCAGGGCGCTATAGACCCGACGGAGACTCACCCGATCCCGCTCTACGGTCTGCACCGCAAAGGGTTCGATGCCTCGATCCCGGAGTTTGCGGGCCAGATCCGGATCGCGCTCCGGGTCCACCACGGCGTACCTCACCCGGGGGTTTACCGCCTGCAATTCCTCAAGCAGGGCCCGTACCTCCTGAGAGAGATTGCGCATCATCGGAGGAAGTTTTTCCCGGGCCGAGACGTAATAGGTAATCCGTAAGGGGCCCTCAAGCCGGGCCAGCACTTTACGGGTTACCGGAGAAAGGGTGTAGAGCTTTTCTTCGGTGAGATCCAGCCGGGGAAGGCGCACCTCTGAAAGAAGGGCTCCGGCAAAAAGACCGCACAGAAGGAGAAGAAGGACCGTGGGCGCAAGAAGGGGGCGCCGGGCATAACGCAGGTAATAGGCCACGGTGAAATGGTTGAGGAGGAGAAAAATCCCCACATAGACCAGGAAAAAGAGGACTCCGGAAAGGGGGACCACCCCTTTGAAAAAGGGGGCCAGATGGGGACCCAATCCCAGGGCCTCCCGCAGAAAACCCCCCACCCCGGGAAGCCAGGACTCCAGCGAGGAAGACACCAGATCCGTTCCCAGGAGATAGGCCCCAAGGCCAGCCACCGCTGTGACCACAAAGGCGGCGATCTGTTCGGTGAAGAGTCCGGAGACGAACTGCCCCAGGGCCACATAGAAGGCCAGAAGGAGAAGGATCCCCAGATAACCTGCAACCAGGGCCCCTCCGTCCGGATCCCCCAGAAGGGAAAGCATCAGGGGCAGGACCAGAGTGCCGGCCAGAACCACCGTCCCGAAGACCAAGGCCCCTAGAAACTTTCCCAGCACGGTATAGGCCGGAGAGAAGGGAAAACTCAGGAGGAGACCCAGGGTTTCCCCCCGGCGTTCCTCGGCCCAGAGACGCATGGTAAGGGCGGACACAAAGACCAGAAGGAGAAGGGGCAAGAGCTCAAAGAGGGCCCGCAGATCGCAGACCCGAGCCAGAAAGAAGGTGTTAAGATAGAGGCCGTTGGCCACCAGGAGGAAGGCCACGGCGAAGATGTAGGCCAGAGGGGAGCGAAAATATCCCCAAAACTCCTTCTTAAAGACCACCCAGAGCGGCCTCAAGCTCCACCTCCCACCAGACGCAGGAAAAGTTCCTCGAGAGATAGCCTTTCCGGATAAAGGGCCCGCACCGCAACCCCCTTCTCACAGAGGGTCCGAAAAAGATCCTCTCCCTGAAAGACCACTCGATAGCTCTCCTCCCCCACCCTCTCAGACTCCAGCACCCCGGGAATGCTTCCCCAGTCCGGGGCCGCTCCCTCCACCTCCACCCGGAAGACCGGCCGGGGAAAGACCCGCCGATAGATCTCTTCCCGGGTTCCGGAGGCCACTTCCTTTCCCTGATTGAGGATAAGGACCCGATCGGCCAGGGCCTCCACCTCCTGCAGGATGTGCGAGGAAAAGATCACCGCCTTTTCCCTAGAAAGTTCCCGGATCAGACTCCGCATTTCCTTGATTTGTAAAGGATCAAGTCCGGTGGTGGGCTCGTCCAGGATGAGAATGGGGGGATCGTGGATCAGGGCCTGGGCCAGCCCTACCCTCTGACGATATCCCTTGGAAAGCTCCCCCAGGGGCTGGCGCCACACCCCGGAAAGTCCGCAGGCCTCCACCACCCAGGAGGTCCTTTCCTGAAGGCGCCTTCCGGAAAGGCCCCGGGCCTCTCCCACAAAATGGAGATATTCCCGGACTTCCATGTCCAAATAAAGCGGTGGGGTTTCCGGAAGATAACCGAAAAAGGCTCGCACCTTTTCGGGATGGGCCTTGGCGTCCTCCCCGTTCAGATAGACCTCTCCCCGGGTGGGGACGATCTGGGTGGAAAGGATGCGCAGAATGGTGGTCTTTCCCGCTCCGTTAGGCCCGAGAAGGCCCAGGATCTCCCCCAGGGCCACCTCCAGAGAGACCCCTTCCACCGCCCGGAGCGTTCCATAGCACATGGTAAGCTCTCGGGCTCGGACCAGGGTCGCCATCCCGGCCCAAACATATAATCCCTGCCCCCAGGGGGAGCAAGGGGCTCTAAGTCTCTCGGGGCCGGACCTCGTGACGGTAAATGGCGTCCAGGATCCCGTTCACAAAGGCCGGAGAGTCCTCGCTTCCGAACTCCTTGGCCAGCTCCACGGCTTCATTCAGGCTGACCTTGGGAGGGATGTCCGGCCGGAAGAGGAGTTCGTAGGTGGCCAGACGCAGGATATTACGATCTGTGGCCAGCATGCGCTCGAGGCGCCAGTTCCGGGAATAGCGGGAAATGAGGGCGTCGAGTTCGTCCTTTTTTTCTTTCACCCCCTCCACTAATTCCCGGGCGAACTCGAAGGCCTCGGGGGAGGGGTTGAGGTGCTCCCGATAGGTGGCCAAGGCCTCGGCCAGGGGTACCCCGGCCACATCCCACTGATAAAGGACCTGAAGCGCGATCTGCCTTCCCTTGTGTCTCACACCCATGAAAGCTCCCGAAGATATCCCTCGAGTCTTTCCCGAAAACGGGGAAAAAGGTATTCCTGCTCCAAAATCTCCCGGCCCTTCTCCCCCAGTCTTCGGGCCAGATCCTTATCCGTTAATAATCTTCGCAGGGCCTGCGTCAAGGCTTCAGGGTTGCCGTAAGGCACGAGAAGCCCGTTCACCTGGTGTTGGACCACCTCCGGAATTCCTCCGGCCTCGGCCCCGATCACCGGTTTCTTAAAGGCCATGGCCTCTAGAAAGGCGATGCCGAAGCCTTCTCCCCCACTGGGAAGCACAAAGATATCAGAGACCCGATAAAAGGGAGCCGTCTTACGCCTTTCCCCGAAAAAGTGCACCCCGGAGGAAAGGCCCAGCTTTGCGCTCCGGGCGAGATATTCCGGAAGAAGATCCCCTCCCCCCACCACCAGATACTGGAGAGTGGGAAACTCTTCCTTAAGGCGGGCCAAGGCCTCAAGGACCAGGTCCACTCCCTTGTAAGAGGCCGAGCGCGAAAGACGGGCCACGGTAAGGAGATAGGGTCCGGGGGCCGAAAGCTGCAGGGTCTCGCTCTGGTCTTCAAAGGCGGGATCCAAGGCCGGAGGCAGGTGAAACCACCTGTTTTGGAGGCGGTTTTCGGCAAGAAAGCGCCGGGCCGTATAGTGGCTCACGGAAAAGAACCCCTGGGCCTTTCGAAAGACCCAGCGGGCCAGGGCCGGATACCTCCGCCAGGCCTCCACCCCATGGAGCACAAAGAGATAAGGTTCTCTACGCAGAAGAAGAAAAAGGGCCTGGGGCCAAAGGGTAAGACGGTTAAAAAAGGCCGGCCCTTTCATTAAAAGGCGCTTGCGAGAGAAGGCGCGGGCAAAGACATAGCCTTCGTCCGGGGATTCCGGGACCAGGGTGTAGATACGGATCTCCGGGAATATTTCGGCCAGAGCCCGGGCCAGAAGCCGGGCGTAGGCCGCTTCTCCGCTTATCTCCCGAAAGAAAGAAGGGGCAACAAGGGCCGGACTCAAAGCTGGGCCAGGAGATCGGCCATTTCCAGAGCGGCCATGGCGGCCTCAAAGCCTTTGTTACCCGCCTTGGTGCCGGCCCTTTCCACGGCCTGCTCGATGGTATCGGTAGTGAGAACGCCGAAGATCACCGGGACCCCGGTCTCCAGGGCCACCTGGGCCACACCCTTGGCGCATTCGGAGGCCACATACTCAAAATGGGGCGTAGCCCCCCGAATGATCGCCCCCAGACAGATCACCGCCTGGTATTGACCACTTGAGGCCAGTCTTTTGGCCGCAAGCGGTATCTCAAAGGACCCCGGGACCCAGACCACGGTCACATCTTCCTCCCGCACCCCATGACGAAAGAGGGCATCAAAGGCCCCCTTGAGGAGTTCCTTACTGATAAAAGAATTGAACCGTCCCACCACGATGGCCACCTTAACCCCTTCGCCGCGATAACGCCCTTGGATCTCTTTCATGGGCCGCCTCCTAGTAGTCAAAAAAACTCAAAAGATGCCCCATCTTCTCTTTCTTGCACTTGAGATAGCGGTAATTTTCCTGATGGGGCCGGATCTCAATAGGCACCCGTTCCACCACCTTGAGTCCGTAACCCTCAAGACCTACGATCTTTTTGGGGTTATTGGTCATGAGCCGCATACGCCGGACCCCCAGATCACGCAGGATCTGGGCCCCGATACCGTAGTCCCGGAGATCCGCCTTAAAGCCCAAGGCCTGGTTGGCCTCCACCGTATCCTTACCCTCGTCCTGGAGCCGATAGGCCCGCAATTTGTTGAGCAGTCCGATCCCCCGACCCTCCTGACGCAGATAGAGGAGAACCCCCCGGCCCTCTTCGGCAATCATCTCCAGGGCCCGCATGAGCTGCGGCCCGCAGTCACAGCGCAGGGACCCGAAAACATCCCCGGTGAGACACTCCGAGTGGACCCGCACCAGGATGGGGTCCTCGTTGACCTCCCCCATCACCAGCGCTACATGGGTGAAGGGATCCACCAGGTTGGTATAGGCATAGAGGCGAAATTCCCCCCAGGGGGTGGGCAGGCGGGTCTCTACCTCGCGCCGGACCAGGCATTCGTTGCGCAGACGGTAGGCAATGAGGTCTCGGATGGTGATGATCTTGAGGCCGTGCCTTTCGGCGAATTTTTCCAGATCCGGGAGACGGGCCATGGTCCCGTCGTCTTTCATAATCTCACAGATCACCCCTGCCGGACGCAGACCGGCCAGGCGGGCCAGATCCACGGAGGCCTCCGTGTGCCCGGCCCGCACCAGGACCCCGCCCTCCCGGGCCCGGATGGGAAAGACATGGCCCGGGGTCACAATGTCCTCCGGGCCGCTTTGGGGATCGATGGCCACCCGAATGGTGTGGGCCCGATCGTGGGCCGAGATCCCGGTGGTCACCCCGTAGCGGGCCTCGATGGATACGGTGAAGGCCGTGTCAAAGCGGGTCCCGTGCCGCCGGGGCTGAAGGGGAAGCTGAAGGCGCTCCACATCCTCCGGGGTAAGCGTAAGGCAAATGAGCCCGCGGCCGTACTTGGCCATAAAGTTAATGGCCTCCGGGGTGACCTTTTCGGCAGCCATGACCAGGTCACCCTCGTTTTCCCGGTCCTCGTCATCCACTACAATGACCATGCGCCCGGCCCGGATATCCTCTAGGGCCTCCTCAATAGTGGCGATGGGCATCTCTTTCCTCCCCAAAAAGGTGTTTTTATTATAGCCTACAAGCGTGAGGTCTCGAAGGCGCCGTCCGGAAAATTCCGGTCAAAAGATAGCCCGTCGGGCCCGATCTGTCACGGCCGCGGTTATCCTGAGCCGTCTTCTGGGGCTGGTGCGGGAACAGGTGCTGGCGGCCTTTCTGGGGGCCGGTCGGGAGATGGACGCCTTTGTAGTGGGCTACCGTATCCCCAACCTCCTGCGGGATCTCTTTGCCGAAGGGGCCCTGGGAATGGCCTTCACCCGGGTCTTCAGCGCCACCCGGGAAAGGGAGGGAGAAGACGCGGCCTTCGAGGCCGCCCGGGAGGCCCTTACGGTCTTCGGGATCCTGGTCCTGATGGTGGTCCTCTTGGGGGAGATCCTGGCCCCCCATCTCGTGGGCCTCATCGCTCCGGACTTTAAAAACCTCCCGGAGAAATTCTCCCTTTCCGTTCTTCTTACCCGCATCATGTGGCCTTTCCTCTTTTTCATCAGTCTTTCGGCCATTCTGGCGGGTATGCTCAACACCTTTGGGGTCTTCTTCTGGCCGGCGGCCTCCTCCGCCCTTTTCAATCTCTCGGCCATCGTCGGAGGTCTGGTCCTTTACTTTTTCTTCCCCTCTTTAGGGCTTCCTCCGGTGGCCGGATTCGCCACCGGGGTCCTTCTCGGCGGGGCCCTGCAGATGGGCTTTAACGGCTTCTTTCTGGCCCGCAAGGGCTTTTCCTTTCGTCTGCGGCCGGCCTTTTCTTCTCCGGCGGTGAAAGAGACCCTACGCCTGGTGGGGCCTTCGGTCTTGGGGCTCTCGGCGGTCCAGATCAATGTATTTCTGAACACCTATTTTGCCACCTCCTGTGGGGAAGGGGCGGTCTCCTGGCTGGCCTACGCCTTCCGACTGATGTATGTGCCTCTGGGGCTTTTCGGAGTGGGCCTTTCCTTGGCCCTCCTTCCCACCGCCAGCAGAGAGGTGGCCCGGGGTGATCAGAGGGCCTTGAGGGAAAGCTTCTCTTCCTCCCTTTTGGTAGGCCTCAGCCTTTCCCTGCCCTCGGCCGCGGGACTGGTCATCCTCTCCGAGCCCATTGTACGGCTGATCTTTGAACACGGACGCTTTCTTCCCTCGGATACCCTGCACACCGCGCAGGCCCTTTCCTTTTTCGCCCTAGGGCTTCCCTTTTACGGGGCCACCAAGGTCATGGTCCCGGTCTACTATGCCCTGGGCAACACCTTAATCCCGGCGCTCTCGAGCGTGCTCGCCGTAGGGGTAAACCTCCTGGTGATCCTCCTCACCCTCCCCCTTCTCAACTTTAAGGCCATCGCCCTGGGGACCGCGGTTTCTCTGGCCGCCCAGAGCATTTTTCTCCTGATTTTTCTCCGGGCCCAAATTCCGGGCTTGATTCCTCGAAAATTTTTGCTAGGATTGTTCAAAATTTTGACAAAAACCCTTTTGATGGGTGGACTTGCTTTTATATTACGGGAGCGATGGCCGATCTGGATCCTGATCCCACTGTGTGGAGCCTTTTTCCTTCTTCTGGCCCGGCTCATGGGTCCGGAAGAAGCTTTATATTTTTGGAGATTAGGGATGCGAAGCCGTGAATCTAGCCAGCGATCTTCCTGAAAAGGCCCTTTTTGCCCTTAGAGAACTCTATCAAAAGGTAGAAAACCCTTCTTTTCGAGAGAAACTGGATCTCATTAGGCAAGCCTACGAAGTCCTTTACCAGGAATATTCCAAGGATTTTTTGACCGGACTTTACAATCGGCGAAGTTTTGAAGAGGCCCTAGAGAAGGCCATTGAAAGGGCCCGGAGGGAAGAAATTTCCTTTACTCTCTTAATGCTGGATATCGATCACTTTAAAAAGATCAACGACACCTACGGACACGACTTCGGCGATCAGGTCCTGCGCACCATCGGCCAGATCCTTCTTAAGACCCTGCGCAAGATAGATTTTCCTGCCCGTTACGGAGGGGAAGAGTTCACAGTTATCCTCCCCGGCACCGGACCTCACGGAGGTTTCGGAGCCGCTCGGCGCCTCAAGCGGGCTATTGAATCCTATCCCTTTGAGGGCCCCCAGGGGCGGGTCAAAATCACGGTAAGTATCGGAGGGGCCACTTATCGTCCCTACTATCGTTTGGGAGCCCGGGAGTTTTTGCGTGAAGTGGACCGCTTGCTTTATTCGGCTAAAGAGGCCGGACGAAACGCCATCGCCTTTAAGGCCGAGCTAGAGCCCGCCCCCGAGGGTCTGACCCAGGCCGAAAGGGCCCTCCTTTTCCGGGGCTTCAAAGATGAGCGGTAACACCTGGGGAAGGCTCTTCCGGGTAACCACCTTCGGAGAGTCCCACGGGCGGGCCCTGGGAGCGGTGATTGACGGCTGTCCTCCGGGCATTCCCCTTTCCGAAGAAGACATCCAGCAAGACCTCGAAAGACGCCGCCCCGGAAAACACCGGGGAGAGAGTCCCCGCAAGGAACCAGATCGGGTGGAGATCCTTTCGGGGGTCTTCGAAGGGCTCACCCTAGGGACCCCTATCGCGCTGGTCATTTGGAACAAGGATCCCCGACCTTCGGCCTACGAGCCCCTAAAAGATGTTTTCCGTCCCGGCCATGGGGACTGGAGCTACTATTGGAAATATGGCCGGAGGGACTGGCGGGGAGGAGGTCGAGCCAGCGGGCGGGAGACCGTGGCCCGGGTGGCTGCCGGAGCGGTAGCCCGAAAGGTCCTGGCCACTTATGGGATAGAGGTTCGGGCCTACACGGTGGCCCTGGGGGGCATCCGGGCAGAAAAGTGGGACCCGGCGGAGGCCGAACGCAACCACCTTTTTTGTCCCGACCCCGAGGCCTACGAGAGGATGTGTGCGCGGATCGAGGAGGCCCGCCGGGAGGGGGATAGCCTAGGAGGGGTGGTGGAGATACGGGCCACCGGGGTCCCTCCCGGACTGGGAGAGCCGGTCTTCGACAAACTGGATGCCGAGCTGGCCAAGGCCCTCATGGGTATCGGGGCGGTAAAAGGGGTGGAGATCGGGGCCGGCTTTGCGGCGGCGGAAAAGAGGGGCTCTGAAAATAACGATCCTCTCACCCCCGAGGGGTTCCTTTCCAATAACGCGGGAGGAGTGCTGGCGGGAATCTCCTCCGGCCAAGAGATCATTTGCCGGGTGGCGGTAAAACCCATCCCCAGCATCGCCAAAGAGCAAAAGACCATCAATGAGCGCGGAGAGCCGGTTACCATCCGCATCGGTGGCCGACACGATGTCTCGGCCATCCCCCGCATTGTTCCGGTCTGCGAGGCCATGGTCCGCTTGGTGCTCACGGATTTCCTCTTAAGACAACTGGCCCTCAAGGCCTTCCGCACCCATGAACCGTTACCTTAAGACCTTCCTTCTCCTCTTTTTGGTCTCCGCGGTCCTGCTTTTGATCCTCAAATGGACCGCGGTTAAGAACTTCTTGGTAAACCTTCGCCAGCCTTCTGGAGAGAGCCCCTCCATGATCCGGGCCCTGCCCTTTGACGTGCTTAAAGAAAGATCCTCCCGCAAGGCCTTGGAGGACCTCCGTAAACGGCTCACCCCTACCCAGATCCTCATCGAAGACATTGTGGCCTCCCCCCGAGGGGCCCCTCCGGGAAGATATGTAAGGGTAAGCGTGGTGGTGGAGGCCCCAGATATGGATTCCGCTCATTACTTAGAGGCCCATCGGGGAAAATTGGCCACTTTGATCTTGGATACCCTGCAGTCCTTTCCTTATGAGGAGCTTAAGCGCCGGGACGGGGTAAAACTTTTCAAAGAGGCCCTGGTGCAAAAGATAGAATTCTTTTATGGCCCCCAGGTAAAAGAGGTCAGTCTGGTAGAGTTTGAGTTTCGGCGGGCTGGCCGTTGACCCAAGGAGCAAGGTCCTCCCAGAGGGCCTTCCAGCGTCCCTCCTCTCCTGGAGAGACCAAGAGTTCCACCAAGCCCTCCTTTCCCGAAAGAGTGACCGGAAGGGCCAGATGACCACAGCCCTCGAGCACGTACTTCAAAAAGGCCAAGCGTTCCGGACGCACTCGGACCCTTATGCGCCTACTTTCCTGCGGGAGCCCCATCTCTTGACAGGCTACCACGGATCTGCCAGGCTTGAGAAGGGATGTTGAAGGTCTGGCGCTGGATCTTTCGCCTTCCCCCGCCGGAGGCGGTAGAAGTTCTGCGGCGGGAGGGAGGGTTCCCCCGTCTCCTGGCGGTCCTTCTGGCCAATCGCGGACTGACCGACCCTTCCGAGGCCTGGGCCTTTCTCCATCCTCGTCTTACGGACTTTGCCGACCCCTTCGAAATCCCGGACATGGTCGAAGCCGTAAAGCTCTTGAGCCAAGAGATCGAAGCCGGCCGTCCCATAGGCCTTTACGGGGACTATGATGCCGACGGTCTCTGCGGAACAGCCCTTCTCCATACCTTTTTGCGAGAAATTGGGGCCCGAACCACCGTCCTCTTTCCTCATCGGGAACGCGACGGCTACGGGTTTCACGCCCACCTCCTGCCTTTTTTTCGGGAACAGGGCGTAAGGCTGGTGGTCACCGTGGACTGCGGGATTGCCGCGGCGGAAGCCGTAGCCGAGGCTCGACGCCTGGGCCTTTCGGTAATCGTGACCGATCATCACGAACTTCCCTCCCGGCTCCCTCCGGCCGAAGCCGTGGTCACCGGAAAGCGCACTCCCAGGGGCTCCCCCTTTTATGATCTCTCTGGAGCGGGTATGGCCCTGGCCCTGGTGCGGGCCCTGCGCAAGTACCTTTATGAAAGGGGCTTTTTTAACCAAAGACCTATCCCCAACCTTCGGCGCTACCTCGATCTTGCGGCCCTGGCTACGGTGGCCGACCTGGTCCCTCTTTACGGGGAAAATCGCCTGATCGTCTTTTTCGGGCTGCAGGAACTTTCACAGACGGAACGACCCGGACTGAAGGCCCTAAAAGAGGTGGCCGGATTAAACGGGGCCGTGGGGCCGGAGGAGGTCTCTTTTCGTCTGGCTCCGCGTCTCAACGCCGCCGGACGCCTGGGAGAGGCCACCCCGGCCTTCGAACTCCTGGTGACGGAAGATCCGACCCGGGCCCGAGAACTGGCCCGGGAACTTAATCGCTTAAACGGAGAACGCCAGCGGGTGGAAGAAGAGGTGCTCCGCGAGGCCCGGGAGAGACTGCTCGCTCTCCCGGAGATCCCCCCGGCGGTGGTCCTTTCTGGAGACTGGCCCCTGGGAGTCCTGGGGCTGGTGGCCGGAAAACTTGCCGAGGAACTTTACCGCCCGGTGGTCCTCCTTACCCGCAAGGGAGAGATCCTCAAGGGCTCGGGAAGAAGCATTCCGGAAGTGGATCTCTATGAAGCCTTCTGTCGGGCGGGAAAACATCTCCTTTCCTTCGGAGGGCATCCGGCAGCCGGAGGGGTAAAACTCTCTCCGGAGAAGAAAAAGGACTTTGCCCAGGCCTTGGGAGCTGCGGTAAGGGAAATCCTGGCCGAAAAGGGCCTTCGGCTTTCGGATCTTTCTCCCTGGTTAGAGCTTGAGGCCACGGCCCGGGTGGGGGAACTTCTGGAGCCGGATTTTCTGGAAGCCTTTGAGCGCCTGGGACCTTTTGGCCCAGGAAATCCGGAGCCGGTGCTGGCCCTTTCCAATTTTGAAGTCCGGGGAGCCCGACTCCTGGCAGAAAAACATCTGCGTTTTACCCTCTGGCAGGAAGGGGCCGGGCTTTCCGCCGTAGGGTTCAATCTGGGGGAGAAGGCCTTATCTTTAGTGGAAGAGGGTGGGGTCTGGGTGGCCGCAAGCCCGGTCTTTTCCGAATTTCAGGGCCGGCGCTATCTGGAACTGCGCATAAAGGATCTCAAAAGGAGGTAAGCTCATGAAAATAAATCCTTACATCTTTAGGGAATACGACATCCGGGGAAAGGTAGGGGAAGATTTCACCCCGGAGGTGGTGAGGGCCATAGGTCGGGCCTACGGCACGGTCATAAAACGGCGCGGAGGGCGAAGGGTGGTCTGTGGCCGGGACGGTCGCCTCTCCAGCCCGGAACTCCAGGAAGCCCTCATAGAAGGTATCACCTCCGCCGGGGTCTCGGTGGCCAACATCGGCCTAACTCCTACCCCGGTCATGTATTTCGCTCTGCATTACTTCGAAGGCTATGACGGAGGTATCCAGGTCACCGGCTCCCACAACCCCCCGGATATGAACGGGCTCAAGATCTGCGTGGGAAAGGAGACCATCTACGGAGACCAGATCCGAGCCCTCTACACCTTGATCGAGAAGGAGGACTTCGAGAGCGGGCAGGGCTCGGTCACCGAGCTTGAGGCCCTCGGGCCATACAAGGATTATCTGGTGCAAAATATCCGCCTTTCTCGACCGCTCAAGGTGGTGCTCGATCCGGGAAACGGGGTCTGTGCCCTTACGGCCCCGGAGGTCTTCGAACGCCTGGGCTGTGAGGTCACCTGTCTTTTCTGCGAAGTGGATGGGACCTTTCCCAACCACCATCCCGACCCCGTGGTTCCCGAAAACCTTAAGGCCCTGCGGGAAAAGGTGGTAGAAACGGGAGCGGACTTCGGAGTGGGCTACGACGGAGACGGTGACCGCCTGGGGGTGGTGGACGAGAAGGGGGAGATCCTCTGGGGAGATCAACTGATGATCCTTTTTGCGGAGAAGGTGCTTTCCGTACATCCTGGAGGCCTCATTATCGGAGAGGTCAAGTGTTCCCAGGTGATGTACGAAGAGATCGAACGCCTGGGGGGACGGCCCCTGATGTGGAAGACCGGCCATTCTCTTATCAAGGGCAAAATGAAAGAGACCGGGGCCCTTCTTGCCGGAGAGATGAGTGGCCACATCTTTTTTGCCGATCGCTGGTTCGGCTTTGATGACGGGGTTTACGCCAGTTTGCGCCTGGCGGAGATCGTTTCCGAGCGTTCCGAACCCCTTTCGGCCTGGCGGGCCCGCCTTCCTCAAACTTACAGTACCCCGGAGATCCGGGTGGAGTGTCCGGACGAAATCAAGTTCCGGGTAGTGGAGGCCCTCACCCGCCGGCTCAAGGAGGAGGGTCTTCAGGTTATCGACGTGGACGGAGCCCGGGTGGTCTTTCCCGACGGCTGGGGTCTGGTTCGGGCTTCCAATACGCAGCCGGTCCTGGTCCTGCGTTTTGAGGCCAAGAGCCCGGAGCGCCTGACCGAGATCCAAAATTTTATCGAATCCCGGCTCAAAGAGGTTCAGGAGGCCTTCTAATTGGAGACCCTGGGGAGGATACTCCATCGCCTCTTTTTACTTCCGGGCTGGCGGGAGCGTTTGCGGGCCTGGGAGATCCTATGGGACTGGGAGGAGATCGTAGGGGAGGAAGTGGCCTCCCGCACCTGGCCCCTTTCCTTTGCCCAGGGGAGGCTCACCCTGGGGGTCACCGACTCCACTTGGGCCAGTGCCCTGCGCTTTGAAGTCCCGCGTCTTCTCGAACTCTTGAACCAGCGGGCGGGAGAGCGCCTCTTTCGGGAAATCCGCTTCCAGATCACTAGACCCCCGGGCAAGTCTCGCCCCCGAAATCCCCGGCGTCCCCTAACCCCGGAAGAAAAAGCCCGCATCGAGGCCTCGGTCCAGGTGATCGAGGACCCTGAACTGCGGGAGGTCTTCAAGGCCTGGGGACAAGCCCTTCTTCGGGCCGGGCGAAAAAGTGCCTGAGCTCTTCGGAATATTCCCCTCCCGGGACCTCGTGGATAAAGAGGGGAGGCTCCAGTCGGGCCTCGGTGCGTCCTCCGGCCACGGCCTCGGCCAGAAAGAAGCGGGCCTCCTTTCCCGGGGCGGGATACACCGGACGTATTCTCCGCGGAGAAAGATCCTTCTGTCGCATTTCCGAAAGGACTTCCGCCAATCTCAAGGACGTATGGACCAGAAATAGACGGCCTCCGGTCTTGAGGGCCTGGCGGGCGGCCCGTAAAAAATCTCCCAGACTGGCCCGGGCCTCGGTGCGGGCCAGAAGATGGGACTCTTCCGGAGGAAGACGCCCACTCTGAGGAGGTTTAAAAGGAGGGTTGCTCACCACCACCTCAAAGACTCCGCCTTTCAAAGGCAGTCTCCGCAGATCTCCTCGTAGCGGGAAGACTCGTCCCTCCAAGGCGTTTTCCCGCACCGTACGCCTCAGGGCCTGGCATAGGATCTCCTGGATTTCCAGGGCTACTATCTTTGTCCCCGGATAGCGCAAGGCCAGTACCGCAGCAATCACCCCGCAGCCGGCCCCTAGGTCCAGCACCCGCTCCCGGCCTCGAAGATGCACAAATCCGGAAAGAAGGAGGGCTTCCAGGGAAAACCGATAGCCCTCCCGGGGTTGAACAATGCACAGCCTCCCCCCAAAAAGACGAGAGCTCTCCATAAGATTCCCCGTTTTTGCCCCGGATTGGTCGGTTGAAGCCGGCAAACCGCCCTCCTCAGGAAAACTAGAATAGGACCAGAATCTCCGGCTCGGGGCCGAAAACTTCCGCAGCCGAACCCCGGTTTACGGCGATCTCCAGAAAGCCATCGCTTCCCCAGAGGGCCAAGGGGTGCCCCTCCGGGACCTCCGCGTAGGTCCCTGCGAAGGGGATCTCACGCCCGGCCACCAACACCCTGAAACCCCTTTCGGGAAGATGCTCCCGGGTGGCGGCGGTGATGAGATTCCCGAAGCGGTCTACCCGCAGGACCGGGACCTTAAGCCCTCCGGGCCGAGGCTCCGGACGGGGCCAGAGAAGGAGGACCGGATCGGAAACGCGAGAACCGCATTCCTCAGGGGGAAGCCCGGAAAGGAGGGCCGCGGCGGCCGGGGCAAAAAGGTCCCGGCCGTGAAAGGTGCGGCTGGGCTCCGGGAGCAGAAACCGCTCTACCTCCAGCGCGTAAAGTTTGAAGTGGCGGTGGGAAAGGAAAAGGGGGGTAAAAAGGCCATTGTCCGGCCCGAGGAAGAGATACCCCTCGGTCTCAAGAAGAAGGGCCCGCCTTTCGGTTCCTACCCCGGGATCCACTACACAGACAAAGAGGGAGCCTTGAGGAAAATACCGGTAGGAGACCCAAAGTTCGTAGGCCGCAGTGCGCACATCCTGGGGCGGGATCTCGTGGGTAAGATCCACCAGGACCGCCTCCGGGACCCGGGAAAGGATAACCCCTTTCATCACCCCCACATAATGGTCCGCCAGCCCGAAATCCGTAAGAAGGACCACCGGGCCTTTCATGACCTCTCACGAAACTCTTCCAGTTCCACTTCTGAAAGGTCCCGGGCCTTGGGGGTGTAGCGCTTCAAGATCTCCTTTACTTTCTCGAGATCCCCCTGACCCTCCACCAGGAGTCCGGTGGGCCCTGGCACTCCTCTTATCTTGAAAAGCCGATCCTCCGGCCGGGCCAATTCCGCCAGTCGCCGGTTTTCCGCCTCCTTGCGTCCCACCACCAACCAGAAACCCTCTTCCACAAAATGTCTTCCGAGGAGGGCCAGCTCTGCCTCGCGCACGGAAAGACCACCCCGGAGCTCCAGCAACCTTAGAATCCTCTCTCCAATGGTGGGATCGGTGAGGATGCAACCCCCGGCCGGGGTGGGATAGTCGGTAATCCCGAACTCCCGAGCCAGCCGCATCTGGGGTTTGCGCCCTCGGCCGCGGAAATCGTAGAGTTTTTCTCGGTCCACCAGCCCCTTCTTCTCCGGCTCTGTGGGCGGAAGATGTTTGGCGCAGAGAGGGCGCAAAAGGATCCCCTCTACCCCGGCCTCCTTTTCAATATGGCGCATAATGTGGCGACGCTGACTCATAGGGCGCTGGCCCACCACCTCTCCGGTGGCCAGAAAGTCCGCCCCCACTTCGGACATTACTTCCCGGGCCTTACGCAACATAAGGATCTTGCAGTCGATACAGGGATTGGCTGCGGAACCATAGCCGTGAGGCGGGGCCTTAAGCATCTCAAGGTATTCTTCACTAATATCCCGGACAATCCCCCGAAAACCGTATTTTTCTCGCATCAGTCGGTCAAATTCTTCTTCCCGTCCCCGCCAGCCCCAGTGAAAAAAAGGCGTAATAAAACGCACGGCCCAGACCTCAATCCCCTGGGCCTGGAGGACCTTTCCGGCAAGCAGGCTGTCCAGCCCCCCGGAAAAAAGAAGAAGACCCCGGGCCCTAGACATGCTCTTCCCCCAGCATCCGTAACCACTCCCTCTCCCTTTCTTCCCCAGAGAGTTCCCGCACCCGGGTGAAGGCCTGCGCGCCCAGGACCTCTTTTTCCACGACGAAGTGCCGATCGGCCAGACGGGCAATCTGAGGAAGGTGCGTGATGCAAATCACCTGATCCCTCTGGGAAAGCTCCCGGAGTTTTTCCCCTACCCGGACTGCGGCCCTTCCCCCCACTCCAGAGTCCACCTCGTCGAAGATAAGGCAGGCGGCCCGATCCCTTTCGGCAAGGGCCCCTTTGAGGGCCAGGAAGATACGAGAAAGCTCCCCCCCGGAGGCCACTTTTTCCAAAGGCCGCTCCGGGGTCCCGGGATTGGTGCGCACCAGAAATTCCACCCGGTCGAGCCCCTCCGGGCCCAGGGCCTCGGGCCGAACCTCTTCCCGCTGGACTTCTACCCGGAATTCCGCCCCGGTAAAGGCCAGGCCAGAAAGCTCTTCGGTCACCCTCCGGGAGAGTTCCGCCGCCGCCCGAATCCTTTCTGAAGAAAGCTCAAGGGCCAGCCCCAAGGCCTCCTCGGCCAGCCGGCCTTCCTCAGCCACAAGATCCGCCAGGCGATCCTCCCCCCCTTCCAGTCTCTCTCTCCGGGCCTTAAGTTCCACCAGGGTCTCCAGGATCTCCTCCACCGTGCTCCCGTACTTGCGTTTGAGATTCTGCAAGCGGGCCAGCCGGGCCTCCACCTCTTCCAGACGGGAGTCATCCTCCGGGAGGGAGGTCAGACGCCCTTGGAGCTCGCGCTCCCCCTCCAGGACCTCATAGTAGGCCCCCTCAAGGCGCGCCAGGAGGCCCGAAAGTCCCTCCTCGAAACGCGCCAGCCCCCGGAGGGCGGAGAGGGCCTGGGAAAGCTCCCTTCCGGCCACAGAAAGGGCCCGCACCCCCTCGGAAAGCCCTTCTTTAAGCCGGGTCAGGTTCCGCAGGACCTCTCTTTCCCGCTCTAGTTCCTCATCTTCCCCGGGACAAAGGCCGGCCTCCTCAATTTCCCGGATCTGAAACTCCAGAAAGTCCCGCTCCCGGGCCAGGCGGGAACACTCTTCCTCTAGACGCCGGCGTTCCTCCCGCAGCTTGCGCAGATGGGAGAAGACCTCCCGATAGCGACGCCGAAGATCTTCTGTCCCGGCAAAGGCGTCCAGTAGCCGCAGGCGATATTCCGGAGAAAGGAGGGCCCGGAACTCATGCTGTCCGGTAAGGACTACCAGGCCTTGGGTAACACGGGCAAGCATTTTAAGGGGCACCGGAGCCCCGTTTACGAAAATGCGGGAGCGCTCCGGGGTGATTATCCGCCGCACGAGGATCTCCTCCGCAGGCTCAAGGCCCAGGGAAGAAAGTCTTTTCGGAAGCTTCGAAGAAGCTAAGAGGGCCTCCACTACGGCCTCTTTGGCCCCGGGACGCAGGTATTCCGGACCGCCTCGCTCTCCCAGCACCAACCGCAGGGCCTTGATCAGCAAAGACTTTCCCGCCCCGGTCTCCCCGGTAAGCACCGTAAAACCCGGCCCCAGAGACAGATGGGCCTCCTCAATAAGAAGAAAATTTTGGAGCCGCAACTCCAGAAGCATACTTAATTATTACCGAGTATACAGAAAATCCGTAAGGGGAAATTTTACCCGGGGCCCCAAACTGTAGAGAGCCACCCGGAAAATTTATCTCCGGCGTCTTTGGGATCGGGATGGGCTTCCCGATCGTAGGGAAGATAGAGGGCCGAGCCACCCTGCCCTATAACTTGCAAAATGCGTTCCCCGTCTTTATCCGCAGGTCCCCTGCACTTCGAGCTTAAGCAAAGGGTCCACCCGAACTTCCGCCTTCCAACCGTAAATCATGTGCGTCCCAAGCTTCTTGCGCCGGTAAAGATCCAGATGAAAAATCTTCCCTCTTTGTGCTAAAATTATTCCCTGAAAAGTTACCGGAGGAGGATATGGCTTTAGACAAGAAAAAGGCGGTAGAGGCGGCTATCGCCCAGCTGGAGAGACAATTCGGCAAAGGGGCCATCATGCGCCTGGGGGAGACCGACCGGCGCATCGAGGCCCGGGCCATTCCCACAGGATCCCTTTCGCTGGATATCGCTACCGGCATTGGAGGGGTGCCTCGAGGCCGGATTACGGAGATCTTCGGAGCAGAGTCTTCGGGAAAGACCACTCTGGCCCTCCATATTGTGGCCCAGGCCCAGAAGGCCGGAGGGGTGGCGGCCTTCATCGATGCTGAGCACGCCCTGGACGTGCACTATGCCCAAAAATTGGGGGTTAAAGTAGAGGATCTGCTGATCAGTCAACCCGATACCG